>JAKVJO010000054.1 GCA_022486935.1 Solobacterium sp.
CCGGGATGAATTCATGCATGCCTGGCTGGATGAATTCCTGCTGGAATGGGATGGAAGAAACCAGTTTCGTTGAAGTTTTCGTATTTTCGTTGGCTCTTGAGGTGTGATCTGCTTGAGGACACTGTCAAGCAGGCATAAAATAAAGGTGATGAGATTCTCACAAAAGGAGAAAGATCATGGAAAAATATCTCGCAATTGATGTTGGCGGCAGTTCATTGAAGTATGCAGTGATTGATGAACAGCTGACATTTTCAATTCACGGCAGCGTGCCTGCCGATATCAGCACCCGCGAACATACCTTTGCGGCAATCAAGCAGCTGTGGGAAGAACACGGCGAAGGATGCTGCGGCATTGCCATGTCCATACCAGGTGCCATTGACCGCAACCGCGGCTGGGCATACAGCGGCGGCGCATTCCTCTGGGTCAAGGATGAGCCTTACGCACAGGAAATCTCTGATCTGATCGGCGGTGTGCCGGTTACGATTGTCAATGATGCCAAGTCAGCCGCCATGGCCGAGATCGGCTATGGCAATCTGAAGGGCATCGACAGCGGCGTGGTCATTGTACTGGGCACCGGCATCGGCGGAGCAGTTGTGCTGAATGGCCAAGTGCTGCAGGGATCCCACTTCACTGCCGGAGAATTCTCCTTCCTGCGCGGCGATGTGCAGGAGCGCGAAGGCTCGGGAGATGTATTTGCCAATTACAACGGCATTGCCGGCATCAAGTCAGCGATCAAGAAAGCTTCCGGCCTGGATGATATTGACGGTCTGAAGGCATTCAAGATGATCAAAGAAGACCACAATGAACAGGTACTGCAGGGAATGAAAGACTACTGCTATTACCTGGCATTCCACATCTACAATATCCAGGCAGCGCTGGATGTACAGCGGGTGCTGATCGGCGGCGGTATTTCCAACGAGCCGATGTTTCTGGATCTCGTTCAGGAAGCGGTCACCAGAAAGTTCAACAGTTCCTTCATTCACCTGATTCAGGAACCGGAACTGATGACCTGCAAGTATCACAACGATGCCAACCTGATTGGCGCAGTGCATAACTTCCGGGATGTTACCGGAAGAAACAGATAAGCATTCAAAAAGATCGATTCCGCTTCAGTATTGAATGAAGTGAAACCGATCTTTTCTTCTGGCCCTTATTTGCAAAATCTGCGGAAGTAAGCACACTCCTGATCATTGCACTGCTCTGCATCTTCACTTCTGACATTGCATTGGAATACATGCGGAAGTTGGTTGGTCTTATCCCCATAGAAATGCACTTCAAACGGGACATGATGGCTGGTCAGTGCAGCAACCATGCCGGGCAGCTGTTCCTGCAGGAAGTCACCGGTTGCCGACATGACAAAGCACGGTGTAAAGTCATCGCACATATGATGAATCGGATTGATCATCTTCAGTTCTTCCGGTGTGCCGCCGCCGTTCAGGAAGTCCTTCATCAGAAGACCGTTGAGATCATTCTCTTCGAACTTCTCCGGGAAGGTATAGACACCGCAGTTCAGTGCAACTGCCTGCAGTTTCATGCCCTTGGGCTGTTCAATGTCATACAGTGCCTCACAGGCAGGATTCGTCAAAAAGTCGCAGTACAGTGCCAATAACTGCGCTCCTGCAGAGTCACCTACCGCAAAGATGTGATCCACATCCAGACGGTACTGATCTGCATTGTTCAAAATCCAGGTGCAGACCAGATTCATATCTTCCATCGGAGCCGGGAATTTAAACTCCGGAGCAAGACGGTACGTGAAGTTGACCACTGCGAATCCCCGTTCTGCCAGTGACATGCAATAATACTGGTAGCGCTCTTTATCACCATATACCCAGCCGCCGCCATGGAATGAAATGATTACCGGCAGGACATCATTGCCGCGCACCTTCGGACGGTACAGATCCATTTTCTGCCATTGCTCATCCGGTCCATACTGGATATTATCCACTCTTGCGATGCTGTCCGGTGTCGTCAGGCCGGCATCCCGCTTTTCATCGCCTTCCCTGAACATCGTTCTGATCTTTTCACTCATTTTAGACATGATATCAAATACACCTCTTCTCTACTGTCATTGTACCAGAGCAGACAAAAAACAGCACAGACAGATCTGACACACTGTCCATGCTGAAATGTTATAAGGGATGTACTTCTTCAATGACACAGGCAGTCGGCGCATCATCCGTAATGCCGCTGCCGCTGTTTGGATGGCCGGCTGAATGTACGGCATCTACACAGAAGATCAAAGACAGAACCAGGGCAATGGGGATGAGTATCTTTTCACTGATGTGTGAGAAGATCATGTCATTGATCGGTGCAACCAGATAAATGACAATCATACAGCCTATGCCGAAGACCAGAATTCCTTCTGCACAGATCCGGCCGTTGAGATTCAGGAAGTAGCCGGTATAGTCCCACCAGCGCTGGCCGTAGTTGGCCTGCAGGAAGTAGGAAGAACTGTATTCCAGGATTGCACACAGCACCATGGAGCCGGCAAATGCGGCAACCGGTTTCTTGCGGAATCTGCTCATCAGTACCAGGCAGACAATACCGCCGGAGCCGTAAATCGGAAGCCACGGTCCAAGCATGGTGCCGCGGTTGACGAAGATACCGGACTTGATCAGATACAGACTGACTTCCCAGAGCCAGCCGACAAACGCAAACAGGAAGAACATGAGAATCAAAGACCAGATCGTATAGGAACGCAGGAAGAAGATTGAACCGGCAAGATGCTTGTGCTTTGGATTGTAGAGCGGAGACAGACGGCTTGGATACTGCTCTGCCGCAACTGCTTCACGGTCTTTTGCGGTCTGATACTTGAGGCTTTCTTCTTTCTGATAACTGCGTTTCTCTTTAACATCACCCAGCCAGATGGAGAAGTTCTCGACAAAGAACTTACGGGCTCCGGTCAGTGTCACTTCATTGGCATCAATGATCTTCTGCTGTTCCACAATATCGGAATAGGCAATTTCCAGTGTTTCATGATCTGCTTTGGCAAAGAGGAACTCATCGTTCATCATCTCAGCACCGGGAATGTGATTCTCTTTTGCCAGTGTTCTCAGATCATTGTAATATTCCGAGAATACTGCAGTCTGATATGGCTGCAGAAACAGGATACCGGCAATTCCGCCGGTCACCAGACTCAGCATAAACCAGCCAAAGAAGGAAAGATCCAGTTTGAAGGCTTCCCACTTATGGCCATTCATCATCTTGCGTGACAGGGTAATTGCCTGATTCGGCTTCATGTCAGGATTTTCGGCAATGATATATGGAACCATACGGTAGGAATAGTACTTGATGAATCCTCCGACGATCGTCAGATCCCACAATACCGAATACAGATACTTCAGTAACATGGTTCTTGCGGCCTTACCCCACCGCTTGACTGACATCAGGTGAATCATGTGCTGCATCGGTACTTTCTCATAGGTCCGGGCTTCCAGGAACATCCGGTCCGAGATCACTTCATACGTATTGATGAAGAACATCCAGAGCAGGAAATACAGCAGCAGTGAGCCGTAGATCATGATGACCGATACAACATCCTGTGACTTGAATACTGACAGCAGACTCTGGCCGATCTTTACAACCAGTTTTCCGGAAAGGATATTATTGGCAATTCCGGCAAAGACGCCCTGGGTATGGCCCAGTACCTGACCGGTGGAATCTGTTTCATTCTGGTAGCTGTCCATTGCCTGGTTGGCTGTATCCTGACCGCTGGTCCAGTTGTTGTTGATATAGTCATTGAAGACAGTGCCGGCCACGCCCGGTAAGGAAATGACCTCACTGGAAGTATCCCCTGTACTGTCAGTAGAAGTGGTTGAGAACAGTGACTCACTGGAAAACAGCATGGTGATCATGCACAGGAACACCAGTAACAGATAATGCTTTTTCAGAACGTGTTTCGCACTGCCCTTCAGTTCTTTTCTGGTTCTCATTTCAATCACCCTTTGAATGTTACGTTAATAACTGTAATCTCACTGTCTGTACCGACGCGGATCGGCGGACCGTAGTAGCCGATTCCAGCTGTCACAACAGAAGTGACACCGTCAATTTCCTTCATGCCATAGCCATTCTGGTTGAAGAACGGAACGACCAGGTTGCCCGGGAAGAACTGCCCGTCATGGGTATGTCCGCTCAGTACCAGATCTGCTCCGGCATCGCCCAGTTCCTGAAACTGCCATGGTTCATGTTCCACCACAATCAGCGGTTTGGAATCATCTGTACCGCTCAGCAGTTCATCTGCGTCCATGCGGTGATCCGTACCATCGCCTGCCCGTTCGCCATCAATGCGTCCGGCAATCTGAATGGCGCCGTCTGCGATTGTAATAACTTCATCTTTCAGCAGAGTAATGCCTGACTTCTCAATAAACTCATCCATCTCAACAGGACGGATCGCATCTTCAATCGGCGATACCGGGAATCCCCCGAACAGCGTTTCCACCACATCATGGTTGCCATAGGTGCCATAGACACCATAGGTCGCATGAAGCTGGCTGAGCACTGCTTCATATTCTTCCGGGTTCTTCAGTCCATCGTAGGAACTGGTAAAGAAATCTCCGGCAAACAGAATCACATCCGGATTCTGTTCATTCACTTTGTTGACCATGGACTGGATTGTTTCAATATGCGAGTTCACGCTCATATGAAGATCCGCCAGCAGGACAATCTTCAGCGAAGTCACATCACCGGCTGATTTATCAATCACTGTGCTGTATTCCTTCACTTTGACATCCTGGGCATGGTAGCTGCCATAGACATTCAGTCCAACGGAGCCAGCCAGGCAGATCACCAGGGTAATCAGAGCAGCTTTCTGTTCCGGGTGTTTCAGTTTTCTTCTGCCGGTAGCCATCCAGATCAGCTTGCATACCAGCAGTAACATTGCATAGTAAACAAGCAGCCCAAGCCAGAGATTGCCCCAGCCCTGCAGGGTAAACTTGAATGAGCTGTCCGGCAGGAATGCACCGCCGACCGGAATCAGTGAAAGCAGGCTGTAAACTGCCAGCAGCACTTTAAAGGCTTTCTGCTTCGTTGAATTCAGCCAGGCATTCCTGAGCCAGAACCGTGTTTCAAGAACAATATAGACATTCAGCAGCAGGTATCCTGCCAGCAAAAGAACATAAGCCATCATCTATCCCCTTTAACAATGCGTTAATTATAGTATATAAACGCCTATTTCCAAATGCATAACCTCCACTGTTCAGCCTCTTTTCACACAATGCAGTTTGAGCATTCACCGTTTCGGCATTATACTTTCTCTGTTGTTTAAAGGAGTTATAAAAAAATGAAAGATATTGTCACCCGCATCCGTATCAGCAGTGCAGAAGGAAGAATTCCTTCTGACCAGATCCGCGCATGGCAGGAAAACCAGGTCAAGCCGACCGCTGTCTTTATGCGGAAAGCATCCGGCCGCAAAGATATCGCCCCTTATGATTCTTTGGAAATCGCCGATTTGAAATATAAAGTCAGTGAAGCAGATCTGAATGCCGCACTGGCAAAATCACTGAAGAAGAGCAACTCCAATCTCGGCATCAATGACGGCAGGAAACACCGCATTGCATTCATTGAGGCAGAGGCAGACGGCATCACCTGTGAAACACTGCTGGATACTGCAAGAAAACTGCTCGGCGGACCGGATGCCAACAAACTGTTTATCAGTCTCAATCCGGCACATTATCAGTTCAAGGCAGATGAGAAGCAGATTGAGATCATTGAAACATTGATGCCGGAAGAACTGCCGACCAGATATGTCCTCAAGTTTGGCGAAGAAAAAGGACTGAAGTCCAAAACGGACGAGTCCTTTACGATTCATCTCTGTGCCTGTGCACATCTTCCTTCCGGCAAACGGATCGGCGGTCTTCGCATTGAACTGAAAGACCAGGATGACCATGCATGCATCAGATATACCGGTGAGTTTGCGTCCTACATTACCGATGAAGAACTGCTGGAGAACCGCATGCACATGGCATGTGAACTCCATCAGATGCTGATCAGAGTCCTGCAGGAAACAGCCTAGAGAATATTCTTTGAATTGTAATACACGTTTGGAAACTGATCTTTTACCGGGTAGAGATGTTTGCCTTTGGCAAGCGTCCCTGCCTTCTTTTTTTCGATGATTTCTTCCACCAGATGATAAGTCGTTTCCATCTGCTCCAGTGTCTGCCGGCCGTCACCATGACCATACCAGGCAGTGTAATTTCCCTGCTTCATCAGATCCATGATGGTATTGGCACCGGTCTTCCATTCCTGCAGTGATGTGCACCCCGGCAGCTGCATCCACAGACACGGGTTGATGTCATCCCCGGTAAACATCAGACGATTCGCTTCATCGAGGAAAATGACTGATCCCCGGGTATGACCGGGCACACTGCGGACTGTGACCGTTCTTCCGCCAAGATCAAATACCTGATCCTCTTTCATCCGGTTGATCTTCACATGTTTGCCAAACGGCTTTGGATATTCCACCTTTCCGCCTGATGCCTTCACCATGATATGGGACATCACAGCCATGCTGAGGAAACTGTAAACAAAACTGCAGTCCTGCTCAGAAGCATCGTAGCTGCCAAACTCCCATGCCCCGCCGATATGATCCGGATGGCGGTGTGTCACGGCAACTCTCACCGGCAGATCTGTCAACACTTTGACGCAGGTCGGAAGATACCCTGCCCCGCATCCCGCATCGATCAGCAAGGCCTTTTCCTGGCCCGCAAGCAGGTACAGGTTCACTGCACCGCCTTCATCAATCCGCCAGGTATCCTTACCGATTTCTTCACAGGTATGCATCTGATCCAATTGTTTCATCGTTACGCCTCACTTATGACAGTTCTGTCATTCCATGATACAGCTCGTAGTACTCACCCTTCAATGCCAGCAGATCTTCATGGCTGCCGCGTTCAATCACCGTGCCGTGTTCCAGCACAATAATTGCCTTGGCATTGCGCACCGTAGAGAGCCGGTGGGCAATCACAAATACAGTACGGCCTTCCATCAGCCGGTCCATGCCCTGCTCAATCAGTTCTTCGGTTCTTGTATCAACCGAGGAAGTCGCTTCATCCAGAATCAGCACCGGCGGATCGGCAATCGCAGCTCTTGCAATGGCAATCAGCTGTCGCTGTCCCTGCGAGAGATTCTCACCATCCTGGCTGATTACTGTATCATAGCCATCCGGCAGTCTTGTAATGAAGTCATCCGCACTGGCTGTCTTTGCGGCCTGAATCACTTCTTCCCTGGAAGCGTCCGGTTTGCCGAAGCGGATATTATCTTCAATCGTACCGGTAAACAGATGGGTATCCTGCAGTACAGTGCCAAGCGATTGACGAAGTGAATGCTTTGCAATACTGCGGACATCAAATCCATCATAGGTAATCTCGCCATCATTGATGTCATAGAAACGTCCGATCAGACTGGCAATCGTTGTCTTGCCGGCACCGGTGGATCCCACCAGGGCAATTTTCTGTCCGGGTTTGGCATAGAGACTGATGCCCTTCAATACCGGATGATCACTGCGGTAGCCAAATACCACATGATCGAATCTGACATCACCGGCCAGCGGCACCAGATCCTGCTGAGGATGTGCGGTATCTTTCCAGGCAAAGATGCCCTGATCACTTTCCTGAAGTGATCCATCCTGCTGGCGCTGTGCATGCACCAGAACAACGGACCCTTCATCCTGTTCCGGCTGTTCATCGAGCACCTTGAAGATCCGCTCTGCACCGGCCAGGGAATTCATGATGAAGTTGGTCTGCTGGGTAAACTTGTTGATTGGCAGTGCGGTCTGTCTGACAAACACCAGATACGCTGCCAGGGATCCGACATCCATCTGACCCTGAATGGCCATCCAGCCGCCAATCACAGCGACTGCCGCATAGTTGATATAGGAGATCGTCATAACCATGGGAACCTGTGTTGCCGCAAATGTCTGGGCATGAATGCCGGCATGTTTCAGCTGATCATTGATGTCATGGAACCGGCTTTCCGCTGCAGCTTCATGATTGAATACCTTGATCACTTTCTGACCGGCCATCATCTCTTCAATATAGCCGTTCAGTGAACCGAGTTCTTTCTGCTGCACTTCAAAATATTTCTTGGAAACACTGCCGGAGTATCTGATCCAGATCAGTACGATCGCATATCCTGCCATCACCAGCACTGCCAGTTTGGCCTGCAGGTAGATCAGAATCAGAATGGTTCCGATCAGCTGCACAAAGCTCTGAATTACAATTGCGAAACTGTTATTGAGTGCTTCTGATACCGTATCCATATCATTGGTAAACAGGGACATGAGATCACCATGTCTGCTTTGATCATAGAAACGGATGGGCAGTGACTGCAGATGGTCAAACAGCTGTCTTCGAAGATCATAAATGGTCTTCTGGGCAAGCTTTGCCATGACCTGTGTATAGCCAGCTGCTGCCGCAGCACCGATCGTAAAGACAACCGCAGTTTCAATCACCCCGCTCACCAGTTTGGATGCCCCGTTTTCTGACAGCACATCATTGACGATCGGCTTGATCATATAGGTGCCCCACAGATTGCATACTGCGCTCACTGCCGTCAGGATGCCGACAAGATACAGCATCTTCCGGTGATGACCCATGATACTCAGCAGCCGCCTGATCGTTCCTCTGGTATCTTCAGGCCGCTTCCGTCTGTACTGCATGGCTGTCACCTCCTTCACTCAGGGAGTCACAGACCGCCCGGTATTCTGCACTGGTCCGGTACAGGTGTTCATGCGTACCGGAAGATTGAATCATGCCGTTCTTCATCAGGATGATCTGATCCGCATCCATGATTGAAGTCACACGCTGGGTAATGATAATCTTGGTCGCATCAATGGCTTTCAGATTCTGCCTGATCTTCCGTTCCGTTGCAGTATCCACTGCCGAGGTGGAATCATCAAAGATCAGGATCTTCGGATGCTTCAGCAGTGCCCTGGCAATGCAGAGGCGCTGTTTCTGCCCGCCTGAGACATTGACGCCGCCCTGGCTGATCACACCGTCCAGGCCGCCAATCCGATCCAGGAACTCGTCACAGCAGGCCATTCTGCAGGCCTGTAGCAGTTCTTCATCTTCCGCCTCAGGATTGCCCCATTTCAGATTCTCCCTGACGGTACCGGAAAACAGCTGGTTGTTCTGCAGCACCATGGATACTGCATCATGCAGTGCAGATGGATCATACGTTCTGACATTTCTTCCGCCGACACTGACTGTGCCTTCACTGACATCATATAAACGCGGGATCAGCTGCACCAGCGTACTCTTGCCGGAACCAGTTCCGCCGATCACTGCTGCAGTCGCACCTGCTTCGATATGCAGATTGATATCCGAAAGGGCATTGCGTTTTGCGGATGCGGAATACTTGAATGATACCTGCTCAAAATCCACACTGCCGGTTTCAACTGTTTGCACCGGTGAATCGATCAGAGCCATGGACGGTCTATGGTCCAGCACTTCCACAACTCTTGAAGCGGATGCGAGGGATCTGGCAAACAGCAGGAAGGCAGACGATACCATCATCAGTGCATTCATGATCTGCATGACATAACTCAGAATACCGGTGAGCTGGCCGACCTTCAATGAACCGCCCAGGATCATATTGCCGCCGAACCACATCAGCAGCACCGTTGTGACATACATGGCCGCCTGGAATGCCGGCATGTTCATGACTGCATAGTGATACGTGTGTTCTGTCACCTGGGCAAGATCACTGTTCACTTCATCAAACTGCGCTGTTTCATAGTCTTCCCGTACAAATGCCTTCACTGCCCGGATCGCCCTCAGATCTTCCTGGACAATCACATTGACCCGGTCCACCTTCTTCTGAATCGTGCGGTACATCGGGGCAATCTTCTTCAGGATCAAAATCAGGATCAGTGCCAGGGCTGGCGTCAGGACCAGAAAGATCACAGACAGTGACGGACTGATGCGCCAGCAGAGAATGACTCCCAGAAGACACATGGCAACGCCGCGGTTGAACGGCCGCAGCCCGCCGGTAATGGCATTCTGCAGCACCGTGGTATCGGAAGTGATTCTTGTGATCAAAGAAGAAGTAGAAAGTTCATCCAGATCCGTAAAGGAGTAGTTCTGTACTGCCTCAAATTCAGCTTCCCTGACAGCCGCACCAAACTCCATGGCAGCCCGGGCCATGAATCTTGCATAGATGAGGCCGAAAATCATTGAGATTCCCGTCAGGATCAGCATCTCAATTCCTTTATTGATGATTGCATTGATGTCGTGATTGGCTACGCCGGTATCGATGACATCTGCCATGATGAACGGAATGAACAGTTCTGTACAGGTCTCCAGCAGTACCGCAATTGTCGCAATGACATAATCACGCTTTGCGCCGGGAGCCGTCTGAAACAGCCGTTTGAAATGTTCCATGTTCCAATGCCCCCTTCAATGCAGTCATTATAAACCTGTGCATTCTTCACTGAATCATATTTGCATGCATGAGCGCAGAAAAAAGCAGATCATATTCTGATCTGCAGTCGATTCTGTTCAGATACTCAGCAGTCCCCGTTCACTCAGTGCCTTCAGGACGTTTGATTCCTTGATTGCAAGCCCCGTCTGCCCCAGTGAAATGGCAGGCTTTGTCTTGCCATGGAAGTCACTGCCGCAGGTAATCAGAAGATGTGCATTCTCTGCCGCTTTTACATAATACGCTGATACCTCTTCCGTGTGGTAGCTGCTGTAGGCCTCAATCCCTTCAATACCAAGATCGATGATTCCTGCAAGCAGTGCTTCATGCCCTTTCAGATTGACACCCGGGTGAGCCAGCACGGCAATTCCGCCGGCAGAATGAATCTGTCGGATAATCTCTTCCATGGATGGATACTTCACTTCTGCATAGCAGGGTTTGCCCTGAGAACACCAGTCCCAGTAAAAGTTGACATAGGGATTGTCACTGCGGCTGCCGCCGGTCCGGTACGGCTTCAGCAGTTCGCTTGATTCATATTCCGGTTTGTTCAGCAGTACTTCCGCAAACATCTCACCGGTCCAGCATCCTTTGCAGTATCTGCCCTGATCCAGCGCCTGCATTTCCGCTTCGCTGATATCAAACCCAAGTCTGCGGACTCCCTCCAGCATGACTGCAGAAGCGTTCAGTCCCTGATCCGTGACATTCTGCTCAATCCGTTCAAATACCGGATCGCTGACATCAATGCCATAGCCCAATACATGGAAGTTTACGTTTTCATACGTGCAGTCAATTTCGATTCCCGGAATCAGCCGGATGCCATACTCTTTTGAAGCTGCCTGAGCCGGTTTGACTGCTTTGACACAGTTGTGATCGGCAATTGCCATTACGCTGATGCCTGCTTCAGCACACATCTTTACCAGTACATCCGGCTGATACTCCCCGTCGCTGGAATACCATGTATGCATGTGAAGATCAATGGTTGACTTGTGCATGGGTACGATTCACTTTCTCTGACATGAAGATCATCAGGACAACAAAACAGAGCAGATACAGCGGGAAGATCCAGAGACCGACAATGCCGCTCAGCCAGCCGAATATCGGCGGCACAAAGGTGGACCCGACATAGGCGCAGGCCATCTGAAGCCCCATCAGCGACTGTGACTGTTCCTTGCCGAAGTTCTCCGGTGTTTCATGGATCAGACTCGGATAGATCGGTGCACAGCCCATGCCGATCATGACCAGACCAACCAGGGCAAACACGGAATCCAGCGGCAGCAGCACCAGCACGATACCGCTCACTGCAATGATCTGTCCACATCTTACCATCTTCCGATCGCCAAGACGGTCTGTAATGAATCCGCAGATCAATCTGCCGACGGTAATTCCGAAATAGAACAGGGAAGCCCAGGAAGCGGCAGATACCGCATCCACGTTTCTTGCCAGGGTCAGATAGCTGCTGGCCCAAAGTCCGGTAGTAGTCTCCACTGCACAGTAGCAGAAGAATGAAAGCAGGATTGCCTTGGCTCCCGGCAGCTGCAGTGCTTCTTTGACTGACAGTGCCTTCGGTCTGGTTTCATCCGCCTGATCAACGCTCTGTTCTTTCTTTTACAGCGGCAGGCTCAGACCGAGAATCACAACCAGTACAATCTGGATGATGCCAATTGTCCGATAGCCGGCATTCCAGGTCAGTCCGCCGGAAAGACACAGTCCCATGATATAAGGACCGGTCGTGGCACCGATGCCCCAGAAACAGTGCAGCCAGGACATGTGCTTCGATTTGTAATGCAGTGCAACGTAGTTATTCAGTGCGGCATCTACACTGCCGGCCCCAAGTCCATAGGGAATGCTCCAGAGACACAGCTGTACAAAACTGCTGGAGCAGGAAAAGCCCATCAGGGCAATGGCAGTTAGGCCGACACTGATAATGGTCACTTTGGCAGTGCCAAGTTTATGGATCAGCTTACTGCTGAACAGACTTGAAACAATTGTTCCGCCGGCAATGATCATGGAGATCACCCCTGCCAGGGACACTGATACATTCAGCGATTCATGCATGAGCGGCCAGGCTGATCCAAGCAGCGAATCCGGCAGCCCAAGACTGATAAATGCCAGGTATATTACAGCAAGCAATAATGACGTCATAGTTCAAATATCTCCGTTCTTTGATACAATACCGACAAAAAGAGTTATTATCAATATAAATAGCGCCAGTTTATTGCACAAAAGCGACTATCGGGAGGATGTATGCCTTTACAGGAATGTGATCTTCAATTATCGCAGCGAAACCTGGAACAGAACAGCCATGGCACTTCTGATTTCCCCTGTGCCGGTTATGAAGAGTTTTACTCTGCCGATGCCCAGTCAGAACTTCCCTGGCATACCCATCCGGATATGGAATTTATCCTGCTGACAAAGGGAGAGATGCTTGTCCGGGTACCGGAGCGGGAATATCATCTCAAAGCCAATGATGGAATCTGGTTCAATACCGGAATTCCCCATTACGCAAAAGCAGAGCCTGAGTGTGCCCTGCATTCCATGGTGTTCTCTACTGACCTTCTGGTTGGCGACAGTGAAGCAATTGCCAGAAAGTATATCCTGCCGCTGACCCAGTGTTCAGCACTGAGCAGTGTCTTCTTCTCAAGCCAGTCTGACAGCGCTTTGCTGGAGCAGTTCAGCCATGCCTTTGATGCATTGAAACAGGATCAGTGCGGCTATGAACTGCAGGTACGCAATGCCCTGTCCAGTATCATCCTGAAGATCTGCACACAGAACGAAGGACTGCTCTCAAAGCCTTCTGATGGACCTGACAATGATACACTGCGGATACGCACCATGCTTGAATACATCCATCAGAATACCGATCATTCCATCACCTTGAAAGAACTCGCCGATACGGTATCCATCAGTGAACGGGAATGCCTGCGCTGTTTTCAGCGGGTGCTGCATATCTCCCCGATCCAGTATGCACTGCAGTACCGGATGATGCAGAGTGCAGAAGCACTGCTGCAGAACCGGAATCAGTCCATCTCAGAAACTGCCATGGCCTTTGGCTTTGATTCATCCAGTTATTATAATCGCC
>JAKVJO010000055.1 GCA_022486935.1 Solobacterium sp.
TACAGAGAATGTCATTGTTCAATGAAGTTGAGGCTGGATCTTTGAACCGCCGGACGCCGAACGGCTTCTCCGGTGGTGTGGGAGGAATAAATGGCTGAGGGCTATCGCCCTCAGTCACCTACCCGATATTGACACTGAAAGAGCAGACTGATATCTTATGTATAGTCAAAATGACTATAGGAGAAATGGATGACTCATACCGTCAATACCGTAAAACTGATTCTGATGACCATCCATGAAGGACAGCTGCAGATTCTGCTGAATCGGACAGGGGAGGATTATACCTGGGCACTGCCAACCGGCACCGTCCAGCCGGAAGAGACACTGGAAGAAGCGATTGAGCGTGAACTCAAAGAAGCGACCCATGTCAGCCGGCGGGTATACTTCCGTCAGCTGTATACCTTCAGCCGTCTGGAACAGGAATCTGACAGCCAGACTATTACGACTGCCTACCTTGGCTTAACGCCCAATGAGAATATCCGTTCCATTGCAGGGGAAGTACAGTCGGCCTGGGCTGATATCTTCAAATCGGTGGTTGATCATGATGACCGCCAGCGCACTGCAGTATTGAATCTGAAGAATGATGCTGTCCCGTTTCTGATGAGCTATGAAATGAAGGATCGGGCAGTGGACCATTACATTGAAACAAGAAGCGAACTCCAGGATACCTCCAATGCCCAGCTGTCCATTGACTCCATCAAGGCGGTCAACATGGCCATGGACCTGGTGCAGCATCGGGCGGCAGAAACCGGTATCCTGTTCAACCTGCTGCCGGAAGAGGCGACACTGAGGGAAATGCAGACTGCCTATGAAGCAATTCTTGCCAGAAAGGCAGATACCGGCAACTTCCGGCGGGATATCCGGAAGATGCTGATCAAGACAGATCACACCAGAAAAATCATGGGCAAGAATACTGCCCTGTACCGCTTTAATCCATTATTCCAATATCTGGAGGAGAACTTATGAAACATGCATTGATTGTAGTAGACATGCAGAATGATTTCATCGACATGGCACTTGGTTCAAAAGAAGCAGCGAAGATTGTACCGGATGTCATCCAGCTGATCGAAGATCCATCCTATGATGCAGTCTTTGCGACAATGGATACCCACGATGAAGCGTACCTCAGCAGTTTTGAGGGAACCCATCTGCCGGTTGCCCACTGTATCAAAGGCACGGAAGGGTGGAAGTTGAACCCGCTGGTGGAGCAGGCACTCAGAAGCCGTAACGCTGTGATCATTGAGAAGCCGACCTTTGGCAGTATTACCCTGGCAGAACGGATGAAGCAGGCAAAGCCGGAACAGATTACGCTGTGCGGGCTGTGCACGGATATCTGTGTGCTGTCCAACGCACTGCTGTTAAGGGCATATCTTCCGGATGTTGAAATCAATGTGATCCGTAAAGCGTGTGCCGCAACAACGGAACAGAAGCAGAAAGAAACATTGGATGTCATGGCATCCTGTCAGATTGCAGTCAAGGAGGACTGAAGAGATGAGTCAGATTACTGTTGAGCCTTACGTACCGGATGAGGATTATGACAACCCGGCAATGGTTACCGATTTCTATGAATTCACCATGGCAAACTGTCTGTTCCTGCATGGGTTCAAAGACACGGTCATGGTATTCGACATGTTCTTCCGGGAGAATCCGGATCATCAGGGCTATTCCATATCCTGCGGACAGGATAAGCTGGTCAAGTTCCTGCTGAACTACCACTTCAATGAGAAAGATCTGATCTGGCTGCGCACCAAGGGCATGAGTGAGGAATTCTGCAATTACCTCAGGGACTATAAATGGAAGGGCGATCTCTATGCCTTGAGAGAAGGCACGGTATGCTATCCGCAGGTACCGATGGTCCGTGTAGAATGCGACATGGTCGGTGCCATCCTGATTGAAACATATCTTCTGCAGACAATGAACTTCCATTCCCTGATTGCCACCAAGGCAACCAAGATCTCTGGATTGAGCACCCATCGTCCGAGAAACGTCATGGAGTTCGGAACGAGAAGATCCCAGGGTGAATCAGCCGGCAATGACGGTGCCTATGCGGCAGTGCTCGGCGGCTGTATCGGTACTGCCAACTGTCTTGCAGAAATGAAGTATGGCCCGGAAGTCAAAGCAGTCGGAACGATTGCCCACAGCTTCATTGAGTTCTACCCATCTGAACTGGAAGCCTTTGAAGCCTATGCAGAAACCTATCCGGAGAATGTATCGCTGCTGCTGGATACGTATAACATCCTGGAGTCCGGTCTGCCGAATCTGATCAAACTGGATGATGAATTGATCCGCAAGTATCCAAATGATCTCAACAAGCGTGTCAAGTCCGCCAGAATCGATTCCGGCGACCTTGCCCGCGGCTATAAGAAACTGCGCAAGGCTCTGGATAAAGCCGGTAAGCCTTATGTCAAACTCGTCGCATCCAATTCCCTGGATGAGAAGAAGATGGCAGACATGGAGATCTATGAAGGCGCCAAGTTTGATTCCTACGGCGTTGGTGAGAAACTGATTACTTCCTCTTCTTCTCCGGTATTCGGCGGTGTCTACAAACTGGTTGCCGTCAAGAATGAAGATGGCAGCTATACACCGAAGATGAAATGCTCTGACTCTGCATCCAAGGCAATTATCCCGGGCAAGCTGATGGCCTGGCGTGTCTTTGACCAGGAAGGCAAGGGACAGTGCGATATCATCTCCATGGACGATGAAGTGATCAAACCGGAAGAGCCGATTGAAGTCATCAGCATGGATCCGGATGCCTTTGACAAGGTCAGGACAATTGTGCCGTGCCATGTGGAACGCATCCTGATTGCCCATATCAAGAACGGTGAACTGGCAATCGATCTGCCGGATATCCGTGCCAAGAAAGAATATATCAAGGAACAGCTGCAGTACCGTGTCTGGGAGTCTGAACTCCGTCCGGAGATGCCGCATGGTCATTATGTCGATCTGACCCGCAAGGTTGCAGAGTGCCGCCAGAAGATGTATGAACAGTTCCACGGAGGCAATCTCTGATCCGCGCGCTTGCCTTTGCCGGGGCCTTCAATCCGCCGACTGCAGCCCATATTGAAACAGCCAATTATGCAAGAACTGCACTTGGCTATGATGCCGTGATCTTTATCCCTTCCAAGTCGGATTACATCCGGATTGATCAGGGCAAGGACTTCGCATTCAGTGAAGCACAGCGTCTGAAGATGCTGAGGCAGATTGCCGAAGATCATCCCTGGATGATTGTCAGTGATCACGAACTGAAACAGGATCATCAGCCAAGAACCTACGAGACGCTCTGCGATCTCAAAGAAGAAGGTTATCAGGTAAAACTGCTGTTTGGATCTGACAAACTCTGTGAGCTTCAGCATGGCTGGCTGCATATTCCTGAACTGTGCCGTGAATTTGGCATTGCCGTAATGGAACGTGAACATGAAGATATTGAACAGATGATCCACGATGATCCGTATCTTTCTTCTTTGAAGCAGTTCATTACGATCATCCACACTCCCGATACCTGGCAGGATATTTCTTCTTCCAAAGTACGGAAGGCGCTGTTGAACCATGATCTTTCTTCCGTCATGAACATGATCCCGGAAGAACTGGATGATCTCTACACTTATATGGAGAAGTAACGATGAAAAACAGAATGCTGAAAGCAGGTACCTGTGTACCGGCAATGAAAGTAGCAGATGTGACATTCAATGTGAATGAGATCATCAAGGCAATGAAAGAGAATCAGGACTGCGGCCTGTTGGTGTTTCCGGAACTGTGCATTACCGGCTATACCTGTGCAGATCTGTTTCAGCAGACACTTTTGCTGGATCAGGCGGAAGCGGGTCTGAAGAAGATCGCAAACGCTTCACAGCATCTTCCGGGATTGACAACTGTCGTATCGCTGCCGCTGCGGTTTGAAAACAGTCTCTACAACTGTGCTGCCTATGTATCAGAGGGCGTCATTGCCGGCCTGGTACCGAAAGAGTTTATCCCGACCTATGGCGAGTTCTATGAAGGAAGATGGTTTACCTCCGGAAAGAATATCATCGGCCGGATGGTATCCATTGCCGATCAGGAAGTTCCGTTTGGCATTGATATCCTGGCAGAAGATGAAACTCTCGGTGCATTGATCGGAACAGATATCTGCGAAGATCTCTGGGTGCCGGACAAGCCGAGTACCCATTGCTGTCTGGCCGGGGCTAATCTGATTGTGAATCCATCTGCTTCAGATGAAATCATCGGTAAGCAGGATTACCGCAGGACGCTGGTCTCGATGCAGAGTGCATCCTGCTACTGTGCCTATCTCTATGTGTCCAGCGGCCCGGATGAGTCTTCCACGGATCTGGTGTTCTCCGGGCATTCCATCATTGCCGAAAGCGGCAGACTGCTGAAGGACAGTATCTTTGAAGCACGCTCCCATACAGAAACAGCGATCATTGATCTGGATCAGATCATGCATGACCGCATCCATGAAAGCACCTTTACCGCTGAAGACAGCAGCTGGTTCCGCCATGTGCAGGTATCTGTCAAAGCACTGGCTGCTAAAGCAGAAATTTCAACTGTCCAGCTGAGTGCTGCACTCAGAAAAGAGCATTATGTCTGTGCCCGCAATCCATTTGTACCAAAGGATGACGCTGAACGGAACAGACGCTGTGAGAAGATACTGGAGATCCAGGCAAATGGACTTGCAACAAGAGTCAAAGCAACTGGGATCAAGACCCTCATCATCGGGATCTCCGGCGGTCTTGACAGCACACTGGCACTGATCGTTGCCTCAGAAGCCAAAAAGCTGGTAAAGGATATCCGCATCATCGGCTATACGATGCCCAACACCGGCAATACAACCGGACGTACCTATGAGAATGCACTGAAGCTGATGAAGGCATTGAAAATTGATGAGATCCGGGAAGTGCCGATCGGCAAAGATGTGCAGTCCCATCTCAAGGCAATCGGCCACAGTGCAGACTATCAGGGCGAAGGCGATACCGCCTATGAGAATGCCCAGGCGAGAATGCGCACCTACATCCTGATGGATGCGGCCAACATGGAAAACGGTCTGGTGGTCGGCACCGGAGATCTTTCCGAGCTGGCACTTGGCTGGTGCACCTATAATGGCGATCACATGTCCATGTACGGCGTCAATGCGTCGGTGCCGAAGACACTGGTGCAGTTCATCTGCCGCACTTACGCAGAAGGATGCGGGAACAAGCCTTTACATGATGTATTGATTGATATCTGCGATACTCCGATTACCCCGGAACTGACCCCGAGTAAGAATGGCTCCATTGCCCAGAAGACTGAAGAGAAGATTGGCAAATATGATCTGAATGATTTCTTCCTCTTCCATACACTGCGTTATGGAACAGAACCTGCCAAGGTACTGGCACTGGCTTCGGCTGCCTATCCGGAAGTGGCACTGAAGGATCTGCAATCCTCAGCGATCCGTTTCTATAACCGCTTCTTCCACCAGCAGTTCAAGCGCAGCTGTCTGCCGGATGGCCCGAAGGTCGGTTCTGTGACACTGAGCCCGAGAGGCGACTGGCGGATGCCAAGCGATGCCAGCGTGGAACTGTGGCTGTCACAGCTGAAGTCTGCAGTACCATCAAAACATAAATAATCAGAATTGAATCAGGAAGAACTGTTCTCATGCAGTTCTTCTTTTTGATGAATGAAGAGGGAAACCAGTCAGACAATCGATTCTCATTTTTGAGGTGCACTCTGCTATAATTCTCTGTATGCAAACTGTGATCTGGGATTTTAATGGAACGATTATCGATGATGTCCAGCTCTGTCTGAACATTGAAAATGCCATGCTGGAAGAGCGTCATATGAAACATGGCTACACACTGGAACAGTACCGCAGCTGGTTCTGCTTTCCGGTGATCAAGTATTATTACAAACTCGGCTATACATTTGATCAGGGTGAAACCTATGAACACGTATCAGAAGAATTCAACGAGATGTATGACCGTTGGTTTGATACGGTGAAACTGATGCCGGGCTTCAAGGAGAAGATCCGGGAGTCCATCAAGAAGGGCTATCAGAATATCATCCTGTCGGCTTCCGAGCAGAATCACCTGAATGAGCAGTGTGCCAAGCTGCATATCGATCAGTACTTCCAGGAGATCATCGGAACGAGCGATCTATTGGCATATGGCAAGATCGACCGGGCAAGACGCTGGCTGAATCAGGCACAGGTCAATCCGGATGACTGTATCTATATCGGAGATACCGTACATGATCTGGAAACTGCCCAGGCATTGAACATCAATCACTGTGTTTTGATTGCCCAGGGACACCAGTCCCTGGAAGTACTGCATGAACATACCGATCAGGCAGTGAATACATTAATGGAGGTCAGACTGTGACAACACTCTGCAATGCGTCAGGCCGCTGCGGCGGATGTGCCTATATCAACATGGATTACAGCACCCAGCTGGAGAAGAAACAGCACTATGTGCAGGGACTCTTCGGCGGACTGCATGCAGAGCCGGTGCTTGGCATGGCCGATCCTTTGCATTACCGTCACAAGGTCTATGCGACCTTTGGCTATGATGTGCGGAAGAAACAGCTGTATGCCGGTCTCTATGAAGAGAATACCCACAAGCTGGTGCAGACAGATGACTGCATGATCCAGAATGAGACAGCCAACCGGATCATCCGCTCGATTGTACAGATCGCATCTTCCATGCACATTGAAGCATTTGATGAGCGGACCGGAAGAGGGGTATTGCGGCATGCATATCTCAGGACTTCCCAATCTACCGGAAAAGTATTGCTGGTGCTGGTGATCGGCAGCCGTGAACTGCCGGGCTCCAAAGTGCTGATTCACCGCATCATTGAAGCTAACCCGGAAATTGCCAGCATTGTCCTGAACTGGAATAACCATCATACCAGCATGGTGCTTGGCAGCCGTGAGAAAGTTCTGTATGGAAGCGGCTCGATCATTGATGAACTGGGCGGTTTCAAGTTCCAGATCTCCACCAGATCCTTCTATCAGGTCAATCCGGTACAGACCCAGCTGCTGTATGAGACAGCATTGCAGATGGCTCAGCTGAAACCGACTGACAAGGTGCTTGATGCGTGCTGCGGGATCGGTACGATCAGTCTGTTTGCCTCAAAGTCTGCAGAATCAATCACCGGTGTTGAGATTGTTCCGGAAGCCATTGAAGATGCCCGTCAGAATGCCCAGACCAACAATGTCAAAAATGTCCGCTTCATCTGTGCAGATGTCGAACATTATCTTGCAGAATGCGATGACTACTTCCGTGTGATTGTCCTGGATCCGCCAAGAGCCGGATTCTCGGAAGACTTTCTGAAGGCACTGGCAAAGAAACGGCCGGAGAAGATTGTCTACATCTCCTGTGAGCCGGGCACCCAGGCAAGAGATACCAAAGTGCTGCGGACCAAAGGATACGTTGTGACAAAGATCCAGCCGGTTGATATGTTTCCATATACCCGGGCAGTCGAAAATATCTGCCTGCTGCAGCGTCAGGACAAAAAAGAAAAATAGAAACGGAATTCACCAAGGGGGACCATGTTCAAATTATCCAGCACACACAAACTGTCAAAGATGATCCTTGCCGCAGTTCTTTCAGTGGCAGGGCTTTCCGGCTGCACCGGAACAAAAGAAATCAAGATCGGAACCGGTGATACCGGCGGCGCGTATTATGCCTATGGCACTGAACTGGCGGATCTCATGAATCAGCAGGGCGGCAAGATTACCTATTCGGTCAAAGAGACAGCAGGATCGGCTGCCAACCTGCGCTTACTGAAAGACAACTATATCCAGATGGCTGTTGTCCAGAGCGATACACTGAATGATGCCTGGAATGGGGCCGGTGTCTTCAACGGCGAAGGCGGCTATTCTGACATCCGGGCAATCGCCGGCCTGTATACGGAAGCATGCCAGATTGTTGTACCGAGAGATTCCGATATCAATGATGTTTCTGATCTTGCCGGTAAACGTGTATCCATCGGCGAAGAAGAATCCGGTGTGTACACCAATGCGGTTGAGATACTGGAAGCGTATGGCCTCACACTGAATGATCTCAATGCGTCGAGAATGAGCTTTACCGAATCTGCTGATGCGATGAAGAACGGTGAACTGGATGCGTTTTTCTGTACGGCAGGCGCACCGACTTCGGCAGTGGCAGAACTGTCTTCTTCCATGGAAATCAGACTGCTCTCACTGGATGAGCGGGCACTCAGTTACATGCAGAATCTCTATGGCGGCTATACGGTTACCACCGTGCCGGCCAATACCTACAATGGCCAGAGTGAAGAGACAACGACGATCGGTGTCAAGGCAGTGCTTGTCACCCGCAGTGAAGTTGCTGATTCAACCATACAGAACGTGACAAAGACCCTGTTTGAGCATACGGCCGATCTGCAGCAGGTATGGGGTGTGACAGATCAGCTGACGGAAACATTTGCAGTCAGTGACAGTTCGATCCCGTTCCACAATGGAGCGATTGCATATTACACGCAGCATGGTATTTCATTCAGCGATGAAGGGACAGTTAAATGACAGTCATTGAAATCGATATGTACCAGACGCTCGGATTATCCGTAGCGGTTCTGTTTCTCGGCAGCTGGCTGAAAAAGAAGATCAAGGTACTGGAAGTCTTCTGTATCCCATCACCGGTCATCGGCGGATTGATCTTCGCGATCGCTTCCTGCATTCTCTATTCCCTGCATATTGTGGAGCTGAACTTTGATGAGACACTCCGCACCGTATGCATGGTCATCTTCTTTACCTCGGTGGGCTTCCAGGCAAACCTGAAAGTGCTGAAGAGCGGGGGGATCAGTCTGCTGATCTTCCTTGCGGCAGTCATCGGCATGATCTTCGCCCAGAACTTTCTGTCCGTTGGAATTGCCAGCCTATTGAACCTGAATCCACTGATCGGTCTTTGCACCGGATCAATTTCGATGGTCGGCGGCCATGGCACTGCAGTCGCATTCGGCGGCGTGCTGGAAGATCTGAATGTCAAAGGCGCAACGACCGTCTGTACCGCAGCGGCCACCTTCGGACTGGTTGCCGGATCCATCATGGGCGGCCCACTTGCCAAACGGCTGATTGAAAAACATGATCTGCTCAAAACGGTTGTACCGGAAGACGATACACCGCTGGTGGAAGAGGAAGAGAAACACCGGAGACAGTTCAACATGTACGGCCCGGCAGCTTACCAGATCGCCATTGCCATGGGACTTGGTACAGTGATCTCCTGGCTTTTGTCCAAGACCGGCATGACCTTCCCGATTTATATCGGCGCCATGATTGTTGCGGCAGTGATGCGCAACATCAGTGAACTGACCGGTAAGTTTACAGTCCATATGGGCGAGATCAACAGTATCGGCGGTATCTGCCTGTCCTTCTTCCTGGGCATTGCAATGATTACCCTGAAGCTGTGGCAGCTGGCTGAACTGGCCATGCCGCTGATGGTCCTGCTGGCAGGCCAGACCCTGTTCATGATCATCTTCTCCTACTTCATCATCTTCAATCTGATGGGCAGGGACTATGATGCGGCAGTGCTGGTTGCCGGAACCTGCGGCTTTGGTATGGGCGCAACTCCCAATGCCATGGCCAACATGCAGGCCGTGACTGACCGCTATGCACCGTCTGTCAAAGCGTATATCCTGGTGCCGATCGTCGGCTCCATGTTTGCAGATTTTATCAACAGTCTGGTCATTACATTCTTTATCAATCTGTTCTAGAGGAGGACTGACATGTTCAAGAAGAAACTGCACATCCATGTCGATACCGAGAATCTGGCCGTACCGGAAGTGGAAATCGACAGCGAAGACAATCGGAAACAGCCAGAACCGGCAGAGGACTTCGACAGCGAGCCGGAGATCATCTATGAAGATGTGGCAATCCCCGAACTGCATATCCGCCATCATAAAAAGCAGAATTGAATTCCAATTAAAAAAAGCAGAGAGCTGTGAAGTGGGTTTGAACTTCATTTTTCTCTGCTTTATATGCTCAGAAGGAAACGATCTGATGGCCGCTTCCAGCCTCAAACTGGTATTCGACAATGCCAAGATCAATCGAGGAATACGGCCCGCCCAGGGACTTGCAGGAAACTGTTTGATTGCTGTAATCAAACAGGAACTTCTGCTGGTTCATGGCAGTCGGGGCCAGCAGTACGGCATTCATGCCATTCAACACCCAGTCAGGGGCTTCTGTTTCCGAATGGAAGAGGGCTGAGAGCGGTTTGGAACGATGCGGTTCTCCCTGTACAGCGCCATAACCAAGGGCAAGCACACAGGCAATCTTTTCATTTCCGGACAGCTGCAGATGCTTCTTGGCATTTCCCTTGGAGAAGGTCATGGCAACCCAGCAGGTATTCAGGCCCAGCATCTGAGCCTTCAAAACAAGCCGCTCTCCATAGTAGCCGCAGCGTTCCTGCAGGTCTTGGGCATCGGCACCGATCAGTGCAATGTAGTTGGTGACTCCTTTGAAATTTCCATAATGTGCAAGCATCCCGCTGAATGCCTGAGGTTCATTGGTGACCAGCTGGATGTGCAGATGGCCTGCGGCGTTGCAGGCATCGATTTCATCCTGCAGTGATTGGATGAGTTGATGAGGCAGCTGTTTCTCACGGTAACTGCGTACGGAATGTCTTGATGCGATTGCTTCTGTCATTGATTCAGTCATATTGGTCGTTCTCCTTCTCAAAGTGCAATCAGTGTCCGCTGTTCTTCTGCATCATGGGCAGCCAGTACAGCGACACAGTCTGGATCCTGACGCTGCTGCTGCACCCACTGCAGCGAGGTCTTCATATCTTCCATGTGATATACCGGACCTGGTGCCTTGAGCTGTTCCCATGAGCTGCGGTTATAGCCGGTATCCCCGACGATCAGTGCGAACCTGCTGCCGTTGGATACCCGGATGACAACAGATCCTTCAGAATGGCCGGGCATCAGCAGTACTTTGATGGCACCGTCCTGATAGATATCCCAGCTGGCCTGATAGGGAGCGGATTCATCTTTCTGCATCGGCATCAGTTCCAGCGGCAGATTGTACCAGGGCTGTTTGACGTAGCGCACCTGGCGGGAGTGAATTGCCCGGTATTCTTCTTTACTGACATATAGATGCTTTGCGTCTTTCACCAGCCGCAGTCCGGAATCATGGTCGATATCCATGTGGGTCATCAGTACCATATCAAGATCCTTTGGCATCACCCCAAGTGCACGCAGCTGTTCATCTACAGCCTGGCCTTCCGGCAGGGAAGGCTTGGATGCCACCCACATTGGAAAAGTGATTGCTTCTACCGGATGATTCCTGACTGCACTGTCCCAGCCGGTATCAATCAAGATCTTATGGGAATCATATTCAACATAGAATGCTTTGACCGGAAGGTAGATCCGGTCTTTTGGATTGCGGAACAGCCCGGTATAGGCAATCGGACTTCTGGAGATACTGCGGTCAGGGACAGCCGGATCAACACCGACCGTACCGCAGGTAAAGCAATGGATATTAATCATGTTCACTCTTCTTTCATTCCGGGATACCCGCAGGCATTGGCATGATTCACAGTATCTGAGATATGTTCAATCAGTTCCTTCAGTCCATTCCAGCAGCTGAGGTTGGCATCGACATAATAGTAGTTTCTGGTTCCGCTGCGGTGCATACTGATCAGTCTGGCATCCATCAATATTTTCAGATGATGGGAAACCGCCGGCCGGGAGAGATGGGTAGAGCAGGTGATCTCACCGACCCGCATGCCAACTGTTTCATGTTCGAGAAGGGCAAGCAGGATCTGCTGTCTTGTCTCATCACCCAGCGCAAGGAATACTGATTTGTAATTCAGAAATTCTTCTGCCAGCTGTCTGCGGCTGGCTGCACATTCATTCATCCAGATAGCCTCCAATCGTTCATCTGTTTAAACCAATGTACACTATTTTTTCAAAAACGGTGCAATGGGAAACAAAATCGAGACCATTCAATCAAGAAGCGCATCCTAGAATAAGTCAGGAAACCAAAGCTGGCAGGGTGCACTTCTGTACCTGCAACTGGTGCTGAATCATGACGTTTCACACTGCAAAATCTCATCGGATTGAGAATGATTTTCAAAGATGCGAAATATCTGTAGCGAGATGCGAAGAATTGGATTGCACTTTCGGGCATGGAAACCATATTAATCGCAATAGTTTTGTATCATTAGTACGTGGGGGATGGCATTTTTTTCATCCCTGGGGAGTGCGCTATATGATCAATACGGCAATCTGCGACAGCAGTCAGGCAGAACTCAAGACCACCGGGCTGATGATCCAGAACTGGATGAAACATTCCGGTGTCAAAGGCAAAATTGAATCTTATCTCAGTTCCGTTACACTGGCGGAAGAGGTGAAGCACGGTGCGCGGTTTGATCTGTTCATCATAGCAGTTGTCATGCCGAAACTGGATGGGATCGCACTGGGAAAACTGATCCAGAAGACATTGCCGAATGCCGAAATTATTTACATTACCAATTCAAGGGAATATGCGCTCGAAGCGTTTGAAAATAAAGCACTGCAGTACCTCATCAAGCCGGTCCAGGAAGAACAGATGATTGACGCACTGAACCAGGCACAGACCCTGATCAAAATCAGCCAGGCCAAAGAGATTATCAATATCAAGTCAAAGACCGGACTGTGCACGGTACGGATACCGGAAATTATGTATGTTGAAAATGTACTGCGTACACCGTACTACCATCTTGAAAACGGCGTGACGATTCAGGGACTGGTCAACCGCGGAACCTTTGATCAGGCCATTGCACCGATCTCAACGCTGCCGGGATTTGTATCCCCGCATAAATCATATTGGGTCAACATGGTTTATATCCGGGTTGTTGTCAGCGGGAAACTGATGCTGAGCAACCGGGAAGAACTGCCGATCAGCCGGGCAAGGGCTGCTGCACTGAACCGCCGCTATGCCAAGTATCTCGAACAGGTCGGGGTTCCGAAAATCTGAACTGAACCGAATCAAGTCTTCCTGATATCAGTACAGGAAGATTTTTTAAAGAAACCTCCTGTTTCAAAAAGTCCCGTGACAGATTGGCTTCCAGTTGTGCGGGTTTGGCAGATTCATTTTTTGCGCGGTGATATGATCTACTCACAGGGGGAACAAAGACA
>JAKVJO010000056.1 GCA_022486935.1 Solobacterium sp.
CCTTGTACTGTATCAATTGTGTAGAAAGCCTGGCTTTCTAAAGAAGCTGGGTGAAGCCACATCTATAGTTTGCTTGCAAACTTAGGTGTGGAGGTTCACATCATGATCCATGATCTGTACCTCCATCTATTGATTTCAGTATAACAACCAACGATGGCATCCATCCGCTTTTCAATGAATCTGGATATTCTTCTCTGAGGATAAGCACTTCCCGCCTGAAATACTGATGATTTCTTCTCAGCAGGCAGAAGAATGCCTGGTGTTTCTATTTCCCAAAATTGAAATTTTTATGAAATTGGGAAATAGAATCCCTTGGGCATTCTGATCCATTTCTTTGTGGTTGTCGTTTACAATAATGAATATGAAAACAATCCCTGCACTTCAGATCATCTGTTCCCTTGCGCTTTCCGGCAGTCTGTTAAGCGGCTGTACCGCTTCCAGTAAGACTGCAGCTGCTGCGCTGGAAGAACAGCCAGACACCCTGAACATTGCCGTTGCCACAGACCTGCACTTTCTTTCCAGTTCGCTGACAGATCATGGCAGTGCCTTTGAGAAGTACATTACCAACTCAGATGGCAAGACCATGGAGTACTCAGAAGAACTGGTTGATGCCTTTCTCAGTGAAGTCATTGCCGAAAAGCCGCATGTACTGGTATTGACCGGTGATCTGACCTACAACGGAGAAAAGCAGAGTCATGTCGACTTGAGCAGGAAGCTGCAGGCAGTGGAAGACGCCGGCATCCAGGTATGTGTCATTCCGGGCAACCATGATATGTACAACAAGTATGCAGTGAGCTTCAGCGGTGACAGTTACAGCAGCACTGATACTGTGACCAGCGAAGAGTTTGAAGAACTCTATTCTGACTATGGCTATTCAGAAGCACTGGCCAGAGATCCGGATTCGTTGAGCTATGTGTATCAGTGTTCTCCTTCTACCCGGTTATTGTTTGTAGATGTGAATGCGTCTGAGTATTACAACACGATCTCTGATTCCACTCTGCAGTGGATTGAAGAACAGCTGCAGCAGGCGCAGCAGGATGGTGTGAAGGTGATTGGCTTCAGCCACCAGAACATGTTGCGGCAGAGCATCTTCGGCACCGGCTTTGTCATTGAGAATGCCAGCAGTCTGGAGAAGCTGTATGAACAGTACGGTGTTCTTGCCAACTTCAGCGGGCACCTGCATATCCAGCATACAAAAACAGGAACGCATAACGTTCCTGAGGCAGTTACTTCTTCCCTTGCGGTATCTCCCAATCAATATGCAGAGATTTCCCTGACAGACAGCACACTGGATTATGCAACAAAGTCTGTTGATGTCAGTGCCTGGGCCAAAGCCAACAACAAGACAGATGAGAATCTGCTCAACTTCAGCACTTACTCCAAGACCTTCTTTGATGATAACAGCTACCGCACTGCCTATGAGGATTATGAATCACTGGACAATGTGGAAGAGATTGCCGAATACTTCACTATGCTGAACAATGCCTACTTCCAGGGCCGGGCAAGTACATTGACCTTCAACTCCGCACTGAATAACCAGATCAATCAGTTTGATGATAATCTTTCTACCTATATCATCAGTATCCGTCAGGAGAAGACGGATATGAATGTGATGCACATTGACTTCTAGAGACTGAAGTCTGAATCACTCTGTTCAAAGTGACTGTGGCTGTACTCCATGAGTGCACGCATGCAGGTTTTACTGCTGAGGCTGCTCAAGGTGTCCAGGCAGGATGCGCAGTTATCCCTGTTGATCACATTGGCACTGCACAGCCTCTGAATGGTTGCTGTATCTTCTGCTTCACCGGACAGTTTGACAGCGTTCTGCAGCTGATTCTGCAGGATACTGACATAGCTGTTCTTTTTTTCCTCTGTCAGTGCAGTTGGATACTGCAGTCTTGCGGCAAACAGCCGGATGCGTTCCGCATTCAGGTAGTTCTGACACACCAGACGGTCATACTCTGCATAATCAAAGTTCTGACCGTTTCTGCCAAAGCATGCAAGCAGTTCTTCCGAAAGAGACAGATAGGAATGACCTGGGAATAAGATCTTCTCGCTGCCCATATTCACTTCTTCCACCATCGTGCCGCGGAATGGATCCGGGTTGATGGTCCTGACACTCTCCGGCAGGGTAACAGACAGTACCGGTGTATTCAGGAATGCATCCATGCCAATGACTGTAACGCCATCCTGAATCGTGACGTTGGTATCATCCCTGGTATAGCGGATCAGTTCACAGCAGCTGCGATCCTGGTAATACAGACCGTCTTCTCTTACATGGAAGAGACGGTTATCTTCATCAACTTTATAAGTACGGATGCCCCGGCGGTATTCAAACGCATGGTTGAGACTGACCAGTGCACCTTCTTCAATCTGTTTCAGTGAAGCAGGCAGAATCAATGTCTCCAGATGTTCCTGGTTGGCAAAGGCATGTTCCTCAATGGCCACACAGCCATCCGGAATCGTGTATTCCTTCTTATCTGAATGCGGGAATACGCCTTCCATTGCCAGCATGCCTGCATCAAGTCTTCTGTACAGTGCATAGTCATCTGACATATGGAATGGATTGCCGGTTTCAACATTCAGCCTGACATTCAGATTCCATGGTTCATCAATCCGGTATACCGTCTTCGGGATCTCAACGACATCCAGTATTCCAGCTGGAATGAAGTCACTTCCAATGACCTGCAGTCCTTCTGAAAGATGAAGCTCTTTCAGATCATCAAGACCAGTCAGTCCATTCTCTTCAATCTTCCTGACACAGCCCGGTACACGCAGGATCTCAATGCCTGCACCGTGCTCTGTAAACAGTTCTTTGCCCAGTACTTTCACCGGCTGATCATCAATGGTTTCAGGAATCTGAAGTTCTGTGACTCCTTCACCCCGGTATTCCGTCAGTCTGATTCCATCACTGACTGTTTCATAACGATACTCCTGCATGGTTATAGCGCAATGGCTCCTTCCTTCTGTGAGCGGGATGCGTACTGATCCATCTCTTCTACCAGTCTTGCATGCCGTTCTTTCAGATTCAGGCGGCCGCTGTATTCATAATAGCCATCGCATCCGTGTTCTGCAATGAACATGGCACTGCTGCGGTTTACAGTCAGCTGTGTCAGGATAATCAACATGCCCTGTTCATCCGGGAAGCATTCACTGGCAAACGCAAAGAGATAATCCAGCTGCTTTCTGATCTCTACCGCTTCTTCCTTCATGGCATGAACCTTACTGTCAAATCCCTGCTGCACTGCCGCAAACGCTGCCACTGCGTCCGGTGCCTTTTCAATGACTGCTGCTCTTGAGGCCAGCTTCAGTGTCTGAATCTGTGCCAGCATGATCCGTTTGCCTGCTTCAGAGATTCCCCTGGAGTCTGTCTGTTTCTGCAGCTGTTCCTCAATGCCCTTTGCCATGGTATCCAGCCGTTCACTCACCTTCACATCCTGAGGATGTGCCTGTGCTTCCTGTTTCAGCTGTCTGAGATCATTCAGCACGCCCTTGAGTGCCTGTTCTGTTTCCATGTTGCGGCGGATTCTTGGCTGCAGTTTTTCCAACAACAGACTTGCGACACTGATCTCTTCATCATATGGCGCATGTTTCATGCGCTCCTTGATGGAGTCTGCCTCTGTACCGGCCAGGATTTCCTGTACCTGATAGTCAGAGCGGTATTTGGTAAACAGATCGTAATAGACCGCAAATGCGCCGGCAATCCGTTTGGAGTGCAGGTACTGTTTGATCAGTACTTCATCGACCGGGTATCCCTTCTCTTCATAGAGATAGATACATTCAGAGAGATCTTCCCATCCTCTTGCGGTGACGTAGTTTCTGCCATCTACGGTATTCTCAATGCTGTAGAAGTCTTCATTGCGGATATCAAGATACGAACGGACGGAAGGATGAATGCCCCGGGCATCTGCGTAAGTCTTCCAGACTGCATAGTCCGGTTCCACTTCCAGCTGACGCAGGCGGTCCAGTGTTGCAATATCAAAGGCATGGACAGCCCGGTTGTATTCCTGCGGGTTGCCAGCCGTGACCACCACCCAGCCATCCGGCAGTCTGTGATTGCCGAAGGTCTTGTACTGCAGAAATTGGAGCATGCTTGGGCCCAGTGTCTCAGAGACACAGTTGATCTCATCCAGAAAGAGGATGCCTTCCTTCCGGCCGGAAGCCTCCATGTTTTCATATACCGTTGCCAGTATCTCAGACAGTGTATATTCCGATACTTCATATTCTTTTCCCTGATAGGTCTTATGGGCAATAAAGGGAAGACCCAGTGCACTTTGTCTGGTGTGATGAGTCATGGAGTAGGAGACCAGTGATACATCCAGTTCTTCGGCAATCTGTGCCATGATGGCAGTCTTGCCGATACCAGGTGCACCGATCATGAAGATCGGGCGCTGTTCCTGTACCGGTATCCGGTATGTACCGAATTCATCTTTCATCAAATAGATACTGACGGACCGTTTGATCTGATCCTTCGCTTCCTGTATATTCATATCCTGTTATTCTCCTTCCAGATCTTCTCTTGCCAGGATGACGCGCATTGCCCATGGCGGTACTTCCGGTGCCTTGAATCCATCTTCCAGGAAGATGAACGCTGTCGCAAAGGACGGTACTGCTTTGGGATATACCCCTTTGCCATCTGTCAGATACAGCAGTCCCCTTAGATCAGTAAACTCTCCGTCTTCCTTCAACTGTTCCACATACTGGAATACCGGCCGGAAGTCTGTACCGCCGAATCCTTTCAGATCCACATCTTTCATGTACTGCTCAAATTCTTCTTCTGAAGTGATCTTGATATCCTGCTGGATTTTGGAATCACACTGGATGATATGTACATTCATCTCCTTGAAGAAAGAGTCTGTGCTTTTAAGCAAATCATAGGTCTTCAGCAGAAAGTCCCTGACGATTCTTCCCTGACAGGAACCGGAAGTATCCAGGGCAATCGCAAAGTCCCTGATCCTGGATTCTTCACAGTACTCCAGCGGTTCAATCAATGGCATATTGCCATACAGCGACATGCCGTAGGTATAGTAGATGTAATCAAACTCATCCTGGTTGATTCTCACTTCTTCACTCTGTGAGGCAAACTTCCGCAGGAACTCTCCATAGTCCTGATGCGGTGTACGCACCAGGGACAGTTTCTTCAAGATCTCTCCCGGGGTAACCCCCATGGTCTTCTCATAGCTCTCTACTTCAATTTCCACAGCCTGTTCTTTCTGTGTCCACTGATGTCTGGTCTTTGGCTTGGCGGAGTATCCCCTGACCTTGTCCTTGAAGGGGTATTCCTTTCCTTCAATGTCACTGTCATTCCAGAATACATGCAGGTCCTGTTTAAACAGTTCTGCGTGCCGGTATACATTACGTGCCTCTTCTTTATGATCCTTGAGCCAGGCATAGATCTCTTCAGCATTCATGGAACGTACATGCCGCTTTACTTCATCCAGTACAATCTTCCGCTCTGAGTCTTCCCTGATTGAACACTCATGCCGGCCAAGACTCAGAATCACATTCTCCACTGCAAGATCAGACGCAAGATCCCAGGCGTCAGGCTCCAGCTCTGCATAGCGGAACAGATGACAGTACAGACAGTGGAGAATGGAGTGCAGGTACATCCTGCACAGCTTCCCCTGTTCATGGAATGACTGCACCACAACGCCTGGAATACAGTACAGCTTCTCGCCGTCTGTACCAAAGCCCACAGTATGTTCATCTGTCTCCTCCGGCACATAGAAAGAGACCGGCATCTGTAAGATCGCGCGATCCAGGTATGGCATATCTGAGATCAGTTCATCACGTGTACAGGAAAGTGCTTCTTCAGCCAGTTCCTGCAGACGTAGATCTTTGACTGCCTTCTGTTCTTTCCCCTGTTCGTTCTGCATGTGCCTAGATTTTATCATGCACGGAATCAGACTGCAGTGAGTAAGACCTGCTGAAACGACAGATCGAACGGATTGTATCGGAAGACAGTATTCAAGATGGGATTGACAGTGTCATGTATCTCAACTACTATGATGACGTGATAGCGACAGAAGCAACTCTAAGTGAGCCTGCCGCGCGAGAACGACGCGTCTTAACTGACACGGCGTTTTTGTTTACTGATATCGAGACAGCCAACAATTTATTCAGGCGGTTATTATGACTGTCTGAATTTTTTTCTTTTTCAGAGCGGGGAACTGATGCAATGAATGCGTATAAGTATAGCGAGGAGGCAAATCTGTCATGCGAATTCCATATCATCTGCTTATGTAGTCTGCTGCCTAATACAGTGCGATCTCATCTGTTGATGCGTATTTACGAGATACGACAAATACGGATTGACAAAGCCAAGTTCGTCAATTACTATGATGATGCGATAGCGGCTGAAGCAACTCTAAGTGAGCCTGCCGTGCAAAGACGACGCGTCATCATGAGCAGTCGTTTTTGTTTGTTTTGGAGATCATAATGAAAAAACCATTCATAACCATCGAGGGCCAATATCAGCTTTTATTGTCCAGAGGCCTCATAATTCAAAATGCCGAAGAAGCCAAAGAATATCTGCTATGTAATAACTACTACAACGTTGTCAACGGTCATGGCCATTTCCTAATCAGCACTCCCAATCACTATCTACCTGGAAGTGACTTTCTAGAGATCGTTGCCATTCATCAATTTGACAGTCAGTTTAAGAACATCCTGTTCCGCGCGATCATTAAGATCGAAAACATGTTTGTCTCAGTCCTTTCCCATATGTATTCAGAGGCATATCAGACAGAACAGAATCCTTATCTGAACCCCGCTAACTACAGCCCTTCGCGGATGCATAGTATTCTTTCATTTCAAACAGATTTACGAACAATTATCCGCAAATATTCATCCAGTACAATCAACAATCCAGTCAGGCATTATGTAAGAACTTATGGTCATGTTCCATTGTGGGTACTTAGTAATTACATGACCTTTGGACAAACAGCCACTCTTTTCGGACTGGCCACATCTTCTGTAAGAAATTCCACATCAAAGTGTTTGAACATAATCATTTCCAAAAACTTAGAACTTCAATATGTATCGATGATAGCAATCAGCCCCAAGGACTACGACAGAATTATCGGAAATATGAGGGACATCAGAAATCTATTGGCATATGATAATATGCTATATGGCTATCGATGCAAGGGAAGCTTTCCCTACATTCCCGCAATTCATCAACGCTTGGGAATTCTTCCTCGTGATTCCAGGCTGACTGTATACGACGTTTTTGTTGTGGCAAGACTCTTTATGTCGAATGAGCACTACACCAAGATGGATGATCAAGTTCACGAACTGGCGAGCACTCTGCATTCCTCACTGCACACCATCGATTCCTCTGTTATCCTCGGTTCTCTTGGTTTCCCGAATGACTACACTGCATAGCTATTACAGACCCCTTGATCAGAAAGGATAATACTGCAGTCCATAAAGCAGCCGGCTTCAGAAACCAGAGTACTGATTGGTTTCAACCTGCCGGCTATTTGCATTGTTCAATTCATTGATTGCGGAATGAATTCCTGCTGTTTCGTGTTGCTACCCGGGCAGAACGATGATCGACAGCAGCGCTTCAGAGACAAAGACAAGTCATCGATAAGCAAAATGCCATTTAACCGAACAGAAAACTGCCAAACAACCGAACGAAATATCGCCAAATAACCGAACAGAAAACTGCCAAACAACCGAACGAAACGCCGCCAAATAACCGAACAGATTATTGCCAAACAACCGAAAACCAGTCATAATCAGTATATAAAAGAAGACTGTCTGTGGAGAGGAGCGATCATTTATGGCCAATTATAAAAAGAGAGTTGCCGACAAACTGCTGGAAAGAAAATTGAAGAGTGCAGGTGCTGTTCTGATAGAAGGCCCAAAATGGTGTGGTAAGACTACTACCGCAGAACAAATTGCTGCAAGTGTCCTCTATATGGATGAACCCGAGAAGAAGGAACAGAACCTCAGAATGGCTGAGATCAAACCATCAGTGTTACTCGCGGGGAAAAAACCAAGACTGATTGATGAATGGCAGATAGCCCCAACTTTGTGGGACAGTATTAGATTTTCAGTTGATCATGGTGACGGGGAGGGAAAATTCATTCTGACCGGCTCATCTGTTCCGGCAGATCTTTCGAAAACTGAACATTCGGGTACGGGGCGCTATGCTCGGATCAAGATGCGTCCGATGTCGCTATTTGAATCGGGAGAATCCAATGGGGAAATCAGTATAAAGCAGTTATTCGATGAAAAACCCGGCAATTCCCTGGTGTCTGTAAATAAGCTGGATATTGATGAATTGGCTTATCTTGTCTGCAGGGGAGGATGGCCAAGAGCTGTGTTACAAAAGGATAAAGAAGTCGCATTAGATCAGGCTCTAAACTATTATGAGTCTGTTGTCAAAAGCGATATCTCCAGAGCTGACGGAATCATTAGAGATGAGCAGCGTGCGCGGTTACTTATGCGTTCATATGCCAGAAATCAAGGCGGCCAGGTGAGCAATGGCGCTCTCAAGGCGGATATGACCGCAAATGATTCTTCGAATCTTGATGAAGATACCGTTCTGTCATATGTAAATGCATTAAAAAAGATTTTTGTGATTGAGGATCTTCCCGCATGGAATCCAAATCTCAGATCAAAAACAGTCGTCAGAACATCGGACACAAGATATTTTGTCGATCCTTCTATTGCGGCTGCAGCTTTGGGAATTTATCCAAACGATCTGATAAATGATCTGAACACCTTTGGACTTGTGTTTGAAAACATGTGCATCAGAGATCTCAGAATATATGCCGATGCCCTTGGGGGGCAGCTTTATCATTACAGAGATAAAGCCGGTCTTGAGTGTGATGCTGTTCTACATTTGAATAATGGCAAGTATGGGCTGATCGAGATCAAACTTGGAGGAGATACATTAATTGAGCATGGGGCTGAAACACTGAAAACACTTGCTGGTAAGATTGATACTACACGCATGCATATCCCTTCGTTTCTTATGGTGCTGACCGGCACTGATAATTACGCCTTTCAGAGAAATGACGGAGTGTATGTTGTTCCTATCGGATGTCTTCGGGATTGATCATGATAAGTCTGTGATCCACTTGGCAGTTGACACCATTGATTCCTCCGTCATCCCAGGTTCTCCCGTTTTCCCGAATGACTGCACTGCATAACTGTTACAGATCACCTTGATCAGAAAAAAATACTGCAGTCTATAAAACAGCCGGCTTCAGAAACCAGAGTACTGATTGGTTTCTGAAGCCGGCTGTTTGCATTGTTCAATTCATTGATTGCGGAATGCTGTGATGCTATTTCGTGTTGTCATCAATCAGTTTGGTTACTGAAGATACGAATGCTTCCTCGCCGATGATGTAGCCAACCACATGATTGGCATCAATCTCTGTTCTGTTCTTTACCAGATCATACTGGTCCGGCAGATACTGGCTCCAGGTATTCTCCAACTGTTTCAAGCGGGTATCCAGTGCACTCTGTATATTGGCCTTCTGGCTGTCTGTCTCATACTGAAACAGCACTACTTCTGTAGCATGTACATTCATCATTGGAATCTCACATACTGCAGCAGTGTATTCACTTGATTCAATTCCCAGATAACTGCTGATATCATCTTCAGACAGTTCCATCAGTGCAGGCACATCCTCTATGGATGCGATTCCTTCTTTTACTGCAGTCAGGTCTACTGTTTTGGCTGCAGCACTGCTGGAAGTGCATCCGCACAGCAGCAATCCCATAGCAGTCATGGTCAGGACAATCTTCTTCATATTCTATCTATACTCTCCTTGGGCCATTGGCCATCCTCATTATCTCAGATTTATTGATACGAAGATACCGGTCTAGCATCGGCTGCTCCGCATGGCTTCGAACCGGTCAAAGCATTTCTCAAGTTCCGGTAATATACTGGATATTAGGTCGATGTATTGACTGATTATCTATTACATTATCTAAAATACCGGCATTTTGCGGTAATACACTCAAATATAGGCATGTATTGCCTGAATCACTCCTGTGACTTCCTGCTTGACCAGAACGCACTGGATTTCCAGATTCCGCACAAACAGCCATCTGCGGCATCAAGCACCCTGCAGCGATAAAATCACCGGCACATGTCCAATATACAGACACTGCCGGTGATTGCTTATTTACTGGTCTCGAGTTCCCCTTCAATACTGCCCGCATACTGCAGCAGGCTTTCACCTTTTACAATCGTGGAAGAGTACAGGTGATCTCCTTCCAGGGATGCCCAGGTACGTGTTTCAAGACTGGAGTCTTCTACCCGTATTCTGAGTCTGAAGCGATTGTCCTTGCCCATTTCTGTATAGATCAGACACTTGGAATCATCCAGCAGGGCAGATACTTCTTTGCCCAGTTCAAATGGAACAATTCTGGTCTGGTATCGGAAGTTCAGTGTCAGTTCTCCATGCGTTTCATCATCCTGCATGGTGATTGAGGCGGTCTCCAGCCTCATGGTGTTATTCCCAAAACAGAACTTCCAGATACCGGGTTTTCGCAGATCCTGAGCAGTCATCTTCAAACGTCTCCCCAACACAATTTTACTTAAACTTACTGCCCCATTATTATAAACAAATCCGGTTCGCAGTGAAGGCTACCAAACCGGTTTGATTAAAAGAAAATCAAGAAATTTCTGTTTTATTGAAAACTATTTTCAGCTGTTGCGTTCTCTCAGCTGCTGGATCAGTTCTACACCATGGGAAGTACCAATCCTGGTTGCTCCGGCAAGGATCATTTCTTCTGCGGTCTGAAGGTCTTTGATACCGCCTGCAGCCTTTACCTGCACTGCATCTTTCACCACAGACTTCATGAGTCTGACATCTTCTGCCGTAGCACCGGAAGTACCAAAGCCGGTAGAAGTCTTGATGAAGTCAGGTCTTACCTTCAATGCAATCTCTGCGGCTGCCTTGATTTCTTCTTTCTCCAGGTAGCAGTTTTCAAAGATCACCTTGATCAGGATATTGGATGAATGACAGAGTTCTGTCATCTGCCTCATCTCCTGTTCAATATAGTCATAGTCTTTCTGTTTAAGTTTGGCGATGTTCAGTACATAGTCAATCTCATCTGCCCCATTCTGTATGGCATCCTTTGTCTCATACAGTTTTGCCTCTATGGTATTGGTGCCCAGCGGAAAACTGATGGCTGCACCGGTATGTACACCGGATCCTTTCAGCTGTTCATGGATAAAGGCTGTCACACCTGAGTTGATGGCCGCCATCTTGAAGTGATAAGTCTTACATTCATCACAGATTTGCTTCAGCTGTTCCTCTGTTGCGTAGGGTTTCAGAAGGGTATGGTCAATCATCTGTGCAAGTTCCAGTTCTGTCATATTCATCATTAGTTACGCTCCTGCTATCATCATAAACTTGTTTTGTGCCTTCAGTCATGAAAGATCTTCATTCATTGAACCAGTTCTGTATCTTGCATGTGCCATTGTCTGCTAGACTGTAGGTATTGGATTCACCAGGTGCTTCCACCATTCATTGAAAGGAGTCTTATCATGTACGAACAATTTGAGTATATGCAGAAACTGAACCAGGTGCTTGAAACCATCTATACCAGAGACAAGGATGTCATTGCCCGTGCTGCAGAACTGTTTGCCGAGAACATCCGCACTGACCATGTCATTCATACCTTTGGTACAGGCCATTCCCACATGGTGGGAATCGAGCTCTTTGCAAGAGCCGGCGGGCTTGGCAACATTGATGCCATGCTGGACCCGGATACCATTACCTCCAATGGTGCACAGCGCTCCTGTGCCCTGGAGAAACTGACTGGACTGGCAGATATCATCTATGATCAGTACAACATCGTACCAGGAGATCTGATGATCATCACTTCCAACTCCGGAAGAAACGCTGTACCAGTAGAGTTGGCCCTTAGATGCAAGAAAGAAGGCATCTATACCATTGCCATTACCAATGTGGAACAGTCTTCCCATACCACTTCAAGACAAGCCAGCGGCAAGAGACTCTTTGAATGCGTGGATATGGTCATCGATAACTGCTGCCCTAAGGGAGATGCCTTAATGACCATAGGCAATCTCAAGACCGGAGCAGCAACCTCAATCGCGTCCATGTTCATCGTAGATACCATTGTCACAGAAGCAATCAAGCAGCTGACAGCTGAAGGCTTCAAAGTGCCAGTCTTCCAGTCCCAGAACATTGATGGCTTTGATAACGATGCCATCTATGCCAAGTACGCAGGCAGAATCAAACAATACTAGATTGACAACAATTCACTGCATACTCATTTAAAAAGCACTGAGATTTGAGGTCTCAGTGCTTCTTTGTGTGGCTTACGCTGCTTTGTGTGTTGCAGAATCATCTATGACAGTATCTTTGTCATAGAACTCTTCCAGCTGATCTTCCAGATCATTCTGCTGGTTCTTCATCTTCCGGTTGCGGATGATGAAGTATACCAGTACTGCAATCAGAAGAATCAGTGACAGCAGTGCCCAGAGGGTAAAC
>JAKVJO010000057.1 GCA_022486935.1 Solobacterium sp.
CAAGTCAGAAATCTACAGCCTGTATCCATATGTGGCTGTCATGGACAAAAAGCAGATCCTCTCCGGCTTTGTCAAAGCCGAAGATGTGCAGAAGTATGAGGCAGCCTTTGAAGGACAGCCGGTTGACTTCCGTGAGAAGGAGCCTGCAGAGGTACCGCAGTGCAAGTGTCCGACCCTGCTGAAGAACGGCTGGTTTGCCAGACCGTTTGAACTGTTTGTCGAGATGTACAGCCTGCCGGGCTATGATGACTTTGATCCGACGATGTTTCTGGCAATCACCTACTGCATCATGTTCGGAATCATGTTCGGTGATATGGGCCAGGGATTGCTGCTGCTGGCCATCGGACTGATCTTTGAGAAGAAGGGCAAGCTGTTCGGCGTCATCGGACGCTGCGGCATTACCTCAACGATCTTCGGCTTCCTGTTCGGCTCGCTGTTTGGCTATGAAGATGCGCTGAATCCGATTCATCAGAAACTGTTCCATGTACGTGAGAAACTCTTTGACGTCATGGCCAATTCCAATACGATGACGCTGCTGATGGGGGCGATTGCGATCGGTGCAGTATTGATCCTCTGCTCCATGGCACTGAATATCTACAACAACGCAAGACATAAACGCTACGGAGAGATGCTCTTCTCCCAGAACGGCATTGCCGGGGTAATCTTCTATGGCTATGTGATCGCTGCTGCGGCAATGACACTGGTCGCAGGAAACAAAGTACTGCTGCAGCCGGTATTCATTGTGATCTTTGTGATTGTACCGATCATCTGCTTCATCATGAAGGGCGCCTTCAGCCGCAAGCTGGAAGGCAAGCCGATGAAGCCGAAAGAAGGATGGGGCGGTTACTTCACGGAGAATATCTTTGAAGCGCTGGAGATCCTGCTGAGCTTTGTTACCAATTCCATGTCATACCTGAGAGTCGGCGGCTTCGTGCTGTCCCATGCAGGCATGATGCTGGTTGTCATGACACTGGTCAAGATGTGCGGCAGCGGCGGTATCGCTGTACTGATCTTCGGCAACCTGTTTGTCATGGTGCTGGAAGGATTGATTGTCGGTATTCAGACATTGCGTCTTGAATACTATGAGATGTTCAGCCGCTACTATACCGGCGGCGGTGTTGCTTACAAGGCTTTTACTGCAATTGAAGCAGAATAAATAAAACTGAAAAATCAGGAGGAAGAAAAACATGTTATCACTGTCTGAAATGTTGTTACCGTTACTCGGCGTCGCGCTCGTTATCGGCCCAATCTGGCTGCTGTTCCGCAAGGGCATCAATTCCCACAACGCCAAATCAAGAATCATCGCCCAGATTTCCATCTTTGCCGGCGTCTTCATGTTAACCATGCTGGTCGAAGCTTCCCACTTTACCACACTCGCTGAAGAGGCTGCTGCCAATGCAGGTTCTGCGCAGTCCATGGGATTCCTCGCTGCTGCACTTGCAGTTGCGGCTTCTTCCCTGGGTGCTGCCTGGGCAGTCGCATCTGCTGCACCGGCTGCCATCGGAGCAATTTCCGAAAACGGCGACAACTTCGGTAAAGCAATCATCTTCGTTGCCCTTGGTGAAGGTATCGCTATTTACGGTCTTCTGATTTCCATTCTGATTATCAACAAGCTCTGAGGCTTCCTGATGAAGGCCTACTGCATCAGTGACAACACTGATACCGTGATGGGAATGCGGCTTGCCGGCATTGAGGGCGTTGTGCTCAATGACCGTGAGGCCATTCTCAAGAAACTGGATGAATGCATTCAGGATCCTGATGTTGCCGTGGTTTTAATGACCACCAAGGCAATCTCCATGGCTGCCGATGTTGTTGCCAACTACAAACTGGAACTGCAGCGTCCGCTGATCACTGAGATCTCCGACCGCCATGGCTCCGCAAAGATCGGTGAAACGATCGATTCTTATATCAGTGATGCCATCGGCATCAAACTTTAAACGAGGGTGATCAGATGGATAATAGTGAAGAAAAAATTCTGAACGAAATCAAACAGGACATGCAGGATCAGTCCGGTCTTGTCATTGATGCCGTCAACACGGAAATCGATGCCATGCGCAATGACCAGATGAACTTCTACAAGCAGGGCCTGAAGAAAGAAACAGATACCTATCTTGAAAAAGAACTGAGCGATCTCAGGGTCTATGCGGCCATGAAGGCATCTCAGGATAAACTGAAGTCCAAGAAGGCTCTTTTGAGTCTGCGCCATCAGTATGCCCAGGAGATTGAGGATACTGCCGAGCAGAAGCTGAAGGACTTTACGGCATCTGCAGATTACCGTGGATATCTTGAAACTGCTTTGAAGCAGGTGGAGATTACCAAAGACGGATACTTCCTGGTCAAAGAGGCAGATACTGCATTGATGAAGGATATCCTGAGCAAACAGGGACTGAACAATGAAGTGAAGACCCGCTACTTTGCGATTGGCGGCTTCCTTTACGTGGACGAGGCTCAGCATCTGGAATACAGCTGCGATCTTTCTGAACGGCTGAGAGATGCGACAGACTGGTTCCATGGCCATTCCGGATTTTCAATTGCTGAAGGAGGAGAAAACTGATGAGTCAGGATGTCATTTATTCCATTAACGGATCGGTGATCTCCGTACTTCATTCCCGTACATTTGCGATGCGTGAGATGGTTTACGTCGGCGAGAAAGAACTGCTTGGCGAAGTCATCCGTGTCGATGATGACCGGATCATGATCCAGGTCTATGAATCAACGACGGGATTGAGACCGGGTGAACCGGTCAAAGGATCCGGATCGCTTCTGAGTGCGACACTCGGCCCGGGTATTCTGAGAAATATCTACGACGGCATTGAACGGCCGCTGGAAGAGATCCAGAAGACAGAAGGGGCCTTCATTTCCGAAGGCAAGTCAATTCCTTCCCTGGATGAACAGAAGAAATGGGATGTAACAGTCAAGGTCAAGGCCGGTGACAGAGTGACCGGCGGAATGATCTTTGCCTGCTGCCAGGAGACATCGCTCATTGAGCACCGCTCATTGATTCCCCTTGGCATGGACGGCACTGTTGTCAAAGCAGCCACAGATGGTGCCTATACCGTTACTGATCCGATTATTACTGTCAAGTGTGACAAGGATGAAACCGAGCGTGAGATTACCCTCATGCAGAAATGGCCGATCCGTACACCGCGTCCGATTATCGGCCGTGAGCCGATTTCCACGCCGCTGATTACCGGCCAGCGTGTCATTGACACCATGTTCCCGATTGCCAAGGGCGGCTCTTCTGCCATTCCTGGCGGATTCGGTGCCGGCAAGACGATGCTTCAGCATCAGATTGCCAAGTGGTGCGATGCTGATATCATCATTTATGTCGGCTGCGGTGAGCGCGGCAACGAGATGACCCAGGTACTGGAAGAGTTCGGTGACCTGGTTGACCCGAAGTCCGGCAAGAAACTGCTGGACCGTACCTGCCTGATTGCCAATACATCCAACATGCCGGTGGCTGCCCGTGAGGCCAGCATCTACACCGGTGTAACGATTGCCGAATACTACCGTGACATGGGCTACCATGTAGCACTGATGGCAGACTCCACCTCCCGTTGGGCAGAAGCACTGAGAGAGATCTCAGGACGTCTGGAAGAAATGCCGGCAGAAGAAGGCTTCCCTGCATATCTGCCAAGCCGCATTGCCCAGTTCTATGAGCGTGCAGGCTATGTTGATACACTCAGCGGAAAGAAGGGATCGGTCACACTGATCGGCGCTGTATCGCCTCAGGGCGGTGACTTCTCAGAGCCTGTCACCCAGAATACCAAGCGCTTTGTACGCTGCTTCTGGGCACTGGACAAGAGCCTTGCCTATGCAAGACACTATCCGGCCATCAACTGGACCCAGAGCTATTCTGAGTATGTAACCGATCTGACCGGCTGGTTCAGCAAGAATGTTGCCCGTGACTTTGTGGATCTGCGTGCTGAGATGCAGTCAATCCTGCATGAAGAAGCACAGCTGATGGAAGTGGTAAAACTGATCGGCTCCGACGTACTGCCGGAAGATCAGAAACTGCTGCTGGAGATCGCAAGAGTTGTCAGAGTCGGCTATCTGCAGCAGAATTCCTTCCACCCGGAAGATACCTATGTACCGCTGGAGAAACAGTACAAGATGCTGAAAGTAATCAGCTACCTGAACCGTGCATGCCAGCCTTTGATTGCCAAGCATATTCCGGTATCGCTGATGACCAAAACCGGTATCTTTGATGAAGTCATCAAGATGAAATACGATGTGCCGAATAACAACACGGCACTTCTGGACCAGTATCCCGCAAAGATTGATGCGGCACTGGCCGGCATTGAATAAAGAAGGAGGGGCAGCACTATGAGCCTGCAGCTATTGGGACTGGATGAAATCAAGGGTTCTCTGATTGCCCTTGACCATGTAAAGAATGTTTCCAATGAGGAAATGGTTGAGATCCAATTGACCAACGGAAGCTCCCGGATCGGCCGTGTCGTGCAGATTGAAGGCGAGAAGGCAATCATCCAGGTATTTGAAGGGACTGACGGTCTGTCCAAGACCAACACCAAGACGAGACTCCTTGGACACCCGATGACCATGGGGCTGTCCAGGGAAATCCTGGGCCGTACCTTCAACGGTGTCGGCACTCCGATTGACGGACTTGGCGCCGTGTATGCGGACAAGTTTGAAGACGTCAACGGAAGACCATTGAACCCGGTATCCCGTCAGTATCCGAGAAACTATATCCAGACCGGTATCTCAGCGATTGATGGACTGAATACGCTGATCCGCGGACAGAAACTGCCGATCTTTTCCGGCAGCGGACTGCCTCATGATCAGCTGGCAATCCAGATTGTCCGTCAGGCCAAACTGACCGGTGAAGGGGCAGAGAACTTCTGCATCGTCTTCGGTGCCATGGGCGTCAAGAACGATGTCGCTGATATCTTCCGCAGATCCTTTGAAGAGACCGGTGTCATGGAGAAGGTATGCATGTTTGTCAACCTTTCGGATGATCCGATCATTGAACGTATCATGACGCCGCGCTGTGCACTGACTGCGGCTGAATATCTGGCTTATGAATGCGGCTGGAATGTCCTGTGCATCCTGACAGACATGACTTCGTACTGCGAAGCAGTGCGTGAGTTCTCCTCCAGCAAGGGTGAGATTCCTTCCCGTAAGGGCTATCCTGGCTACCTGTACTCTGATCTTGCGTCACTGTACGAGCGTGCCGGCATTATCCAGGGCGGCAAGGGCTCCGTTACCCAGATTCCGATTCTGACCATGCCGAATGATGACATCACCCATCCGGTACCGGATCTGACCGGCTATATTACCGAAGGACAGATCGTGCTGGACCGTGACCTGTATCTCAACAGCATCAATCCGCCGATCGGTGTACTGGCATCACTTTCCAGACTGATGAAGGACGGCATCGGTGAAGGCTATACAAGAGCCGACCACCAGGATGTTGCCAACCAGCTGTTTGCGTCCTATGCATGCGTGCAGGATGCACGTTCACTGGCTTCTGTCATCGGTGAAGATGAACTGTCTGAACTGGATAAGAAGTACATGGCATTTGGCAGACGCTTTGAACAGATCTTTATCGGTCAGGGCTTCAATGTCAACCGTTCGATGAACGAGACGCTGAACCTTGGCTGGGCACTGCTTTCCACCTTACCGAAAGAGGCACTGGACCGTCTTGATCCGAAGCTGATTGAACAGAACTACAATCCGGAGGCTGCGGAGCGGACCATTGAGCTGGTGCTTAAGGGAGAAGACTGATCATGGCACAGGAGACTGCTGCGACCAAGGGCAACCTGATCAAGGTCAAGAAGTCGCTTGCCCTGGCTGAAAACGGCTATGATCTGATGGACCGGAAACGGAACATCCTGATCCGTGAGATGATGACGCTGGTGGATAAGGTAAAGCTGCTGCGTGATGAGATCAAGCAGGCCTATGATACTGGCTATTATCTGCTGCAGCAGGCAAACCTCTCTTTCGGTGTGATTTCCTCACTGGCAGAAGAGATCCCGGTGGAGCATTCCATCCGGCTGACCTATCGCAGTGTCATGGGCGTTGAAGTACCGAGTGTCATCTATGAGGCACCGGAAAAGGTTGAGATCCCTTATGGCCTGGAAGAGTCCAATTCCCAGGTCGATGAAGCGTACCTGCAGTTTCAGAAGGTCAAGGAACTGACCATGGTGCTGGCCGAGGTAGACAATTCCGTATATCGTCTGGCCCGGGCTATCCAGAAGACACAGAAACGTGCCAATGCACTGAAGAATATTGTCATTCCGGGATTTGAGGCAAGCCAGAAGAAGATTGCGGATTCCCTGGAAGAAAAAGAACGTGAAGAGTTTTCCAGAATGAAAGTCATCAAGCAGGAAAAGGCTGCGGCTGATACGGAAGAGCAGTAATCCCTGAAGGAGAATACCCAAGATGGCAGAACAGAAAGAGATTGAACGGATCCTGGCGCTGTCCGATGCATTCGGACCGAGCGGGATGGAAGATGAAGTATCTGCACTGGTTCAAAGCGAACTGTCCAAAGCAGGCATTGATTCAGAACAGGATCATATGCGCAACGTGCGGGCAGAACTGAATCATACCGATGGCCCAAGGGTCATGCTGGATGCACATCTCGATGAAGTGGGCATCATCACCCAGGCAGTCAAGCCGGACGGCACGATGACCTTTCTTCCGCTGGGCGGCTGGGCACCGGTGAACTTTCCAAGTTCTGTCTTCAAGATCAAGAACCAGGAGGGCGGCTTTGAACATGCGGTCATCGCATCCAAACCGCCGCACTTCATGAGTGATGCGGAAAAGAAACAGGCACCGGCTGTCGAGAACATGGTGCTGGACTGCGGCGCAAAAGATGCGGAAGATACCAGGAATTCCTATCATCTTGGCATCGGCTGCTTCGGCGCACCGGAAGTAAAAGCGACCTATTCTGAACGTACACACCTGTTTACCGGCAAGGCATTTGACTGCCGGATCGGTGTCGCTGCAGAAATTGAAACATTGATCCGTCTGAAAGATCGCAGACTGCCATGCAGTGTATCTGCCAGTTTCCCGGTTCAGGAAGAAATGGGTGAGCGCGGGGCAATGGCCAATGCCCATGCACTGAAGCCGGATGTGGCAATCTGCTTTGAAGGCTGCCCGGCCGATGATACCTTCCAACAGCCGTGGCTCATTCAGGCTGCCATGTACCATGGACCGATGCTCAGGGACTTTGATGTCTCGATGATCACTTCCCCAAGATTTGAACGCTTCGCACTGGATATGGCCGCAAAACACCAGATCCCGGTGCAGGAAAGTGTACGCAAGGGCGGCGGCACAGACGGCGGTAAGATTCACCTGGAAGGGATTCCCTGCATTGTCATTGGAATTCCGGTCCGCTACATCCATTCAAGCAACTGCTACTGCACGCTGGATGACTATGAACATGCTGTAGCGCTTGCAGTAGAACTGTGCAGCGCACTTGACATGGAAACCCTGAGATCATTCTGATCAGAATTTATGACGATTCAAAGGCCTGGGCGCATTGCCTAAGCCTTTTTTGAATGCTATAATCTGCTTGATCTTGTGATAAAGGAGGATTATATCCTATGGGACTGAAAGACAAGCTCCTTGGCTTTGTCGCACCGGTAGACGATGACGATGAAGATGAAGAAGAAGACAACGACGAGGAACTCGAATACAGACAGAGTGAGACACGTCCTGTCAGCAGCTATGAATCAACGAAGAATCAGAATGTGAAACGTCTGTCTGCTGATACAAAGATGGTTCTGTTTGAGCCGCGTTCGTTTGAAGAAGCAGAAGAAATTGCCCGTCATCTGAAGAGCAGAAGGGCAGCAGTGGTCAACCTGCACCGTCTGCAGCGTGACTATGCACAGCGCACGATCGACTTTCTGACCGGCGTCGTATTCGCACTGGACGGCACGATTCAGAAGATCGGCCACAATGTTATTCTCTGTGCACCTAAGGGAATCGGCGTTGACGGCAACATCTCCCTGGACAATGACGACGACTGAGGAAACCCAGTCCATTCTCATTCACCTGCGGGATCTTGAACGCAAATCGGAAGTACGTCATATGCACACGGAGTCATACTTTCTCAACGAGGAAGAACAGGCTGCCGCAGCACGTGAATTTAAAGAGTCAGCCCTGATTCACTACGAGGGCGGCTATCCCGACGCATTGAAGAAGAAGGTCATCTTTCTTGAAGAGGAGGAAGATGACTTTTCTGATATCGTATGCATTGCGGCAAAGGCAGATCAGCGCTTCCGGACAATCGGCCACCGGGACATTCTCGGCGCCCTGATGAACCTGCAGATTGACCGGCACAGCTTCGGGGACTTCTGGATTGATGAGAATTATGTCTACATCTACACTTCAGGGCAGATGGCGAAGTTCCTCTGTGACCAGCTGAGGCGGATCGCCAGTCTCAATGTGTCCTTTGAGCCGATTGAAGCGCGGCCGGTACAGCAATTTCACTACCGCGACTTTGAAGAAGTGATTGCCAGCGAGCGGGCGGATGCGATGGTGGCAGCTCTGGCGCATGTTTCAAGGAGCCAGGCCAAGGAAATGATCCGTCAGGGACTGGTCCAGATCGATCATGTGCCGCTTGTGAGAGCGGATGAATTGTGCAATAATAACGTTACGATTTCAATCAGGGGGAGCGGCAGATTCAAGTATCTCGGGATCTGCAGGACAACCCGGAAAGATCGAATCGTGGCTGCGTTTCGGCAGTCAGTCTGAATCGAGGGGGTATACGCATGAGTGCGCCAAGGCCGACCTTCAGGGTCATGAAAAATGGATATGACCGGTTTGCGGTCGATGACGCAGTAGAGCGCTATGCAGCCCAGGTAGATCAGCTGGAACAGAAAGTGCAGCTTTATGATCAGCAGCTGAAAGAAGCTGACAAGCGGATGAAAGCTCTTGAGACGCAGTACAACAATCTCGAGAATTCGCTGGAAGCACAGAAACAGGCGGCTGATAACATTGCCCGGCTGTCGCTTCGGGAAGCCAATGAAATCATTGACACTGCCCAGAAGAACGCCGATGCAATAATCCGGGAATCACTCAGTACAGCAAGACTGATCCTGACGGATCTCTCCAAACTCTATGGCGATGCCAATGCAGTCAAGGGCTCAACCAAGGAGAAGCTGGAAGGGCTGATACAGGAGCTGGATGACTTCAAACTTCCGAAGATGCCGAGTCTGAGATGGCTGAGCGAAGCGGAAAAGAAGATGGATCAGAAAAAATAGAATCTGCGCTGATCAGGACGCGCTGACTTGGAAGAGGGATGAAGAGAGACCGCGGCGGTGAAAGCGGTGTGCCCATGACTGAGAATCAGACATCACCTGTGAGCAGAACGTACTCCCACGTTACGGGATAAAGTGCATGGAGCGTTTCATTCCATGAACTAAGGTGGTACCACGCGGACAGCGCCCTTAGAGTATAGGGGCGCTTTTTATATCAACAGCATAGGAGGCTGGACATGGACTACAAGAGCACGCTACAGATGCCGGACACCGAATTTGAGATGCGCGGCAACCTGGCAAAGAAAGAGCCGGGAATCCTCAGCCAGTGGGAGAAGGACAACTATTACCAGAACCTGCTGGACCATCATAAGGGGGAGAAGGCATTCATTCTCCATGACGGCCCGCCGTATGCCAATAACGACCTGCATGCAGGCACAGCAATGAACCGCTGCATCAAGGACTTCATTATCCGTACCCATGCCATGAGCGGCTACTATACCCCGTTCTTCCCGGGCTGGGACACCCACGGTCTTCCGATCGAGAACGCCATCCAGAAAGCCGGCGTTGACCGCAAGTCCATGTCTCCGGCAGACTTCCGCAGAAAGTGCGACGAGTATGCCCACGCCCAGATTGCCAAGCAGATGGCAACTGAAAAGCGCCTGGGAGAAATCGCTGACTATGAGCATCCTTACCTGACCCTGGATAAGCACTTTGAAGCACGCCAGGTACGCTCCTTTGAAAAGATGGCACTGGACGGACTGATCTTCCAGGGACTGAAGCCGATCTACTGGTCTACCTATAACGAAACGGCAATTGCCGATTCTGAGATTGTCTACTTTGACCGCACCGATCCGACCATCTATGTCAGATTCCAGGTCAAGGACGGCAAGGGCATCCTGAATGGCGATGACTACTTTGTCATCTGGACCACCACGCCGTGGACCATTCCTTCCAACCAGGCAATCTGCCTGAACCCGGATCTTGAGTACGCAGAGGTCAAGACAGAGAAGGGCAACCTGATCTTCCTGAAGTCCATGACGGATACACTTCTGGCCAAGTTCGGCCTGGAGAACCAGGGCATCCTGAGAACCTTCAAGGGAAGGGAACTGGAACTGATCACCTGCACCCATCCGCTTTACCCGGACTGGGAGTCGTTGGTCATCCTGGGCAATCACGTTACCGGTGAAGACGGCACAGGCTGTGTCCATACCGCTTCCGGCCATGGTCTTGACGACTTCTATGCCTGCCAGAGATACGGCATTCCGCCGTTCTGCTCGGTTGATGAAAAGGGCTACATGGTTGAAAAGTGCGGACCTGAACTTGCCGGTCTGTTTGTCGATGACTGCACCAAGAAAGTCATCAGCCTGCTCAGCGCCAATGGCAGTCTTCTGGCCATTGAAAAGATCACCCACAGCTATCCGCATGATGACCGTCTGAAGAAGCCTGTCATCTTCCGCGCAACCAAGCAGTGGTTCTGCTCCATTGACAAGATCCGCGATCAGCTGCTGGATCAGATCCAGAATCATGTGAAATGGCACAATGAATGGGGCCAGGTACGCATGTACAACATGATCAAGGACCGTGCTGACTGGTGCATCTCCAGACAGCGTCTGTGGGGTGTTCCGATTCCGATCTTCTATTGCGAAGACGGATCTCCGATCATGGAGAAAGAAGTGTTTGACCGCATTGCCGATCTCTTTGATGAGTTCGGTTCCAATGTCTGGTTTGAGCGTGATGCCAAAGACCTGTTACCGGAAGGCTATACCAATGCCAAATCTCCAAACGGCATCTTCCGCAAGGAGAAGGACATCATGGATGTCTGGTTTGACTCCGGTTCTTCATCCAATGAACTTGAAGCACGCGGCTACAGCTATCCGGCTGACCTCTACTTTGAGGGCTCCGATCAGTACCGCGGCTGGTTCAACAGCTCATTGATTGTCGGTACGGCAACCCATGGAGAAGCACCGTATAAAGAAGTGCTGAGCCATGGCTATGTATGCGACTCCAAGGGCGAGAAGATGTCCAAGTCACTGGGCAACGGCATGAACCCGCGCGATGTCATTGACGTCAACGGTGCCGATGTATTCCGTCTGTGGGTCATGATCTCCGACTTCAAGCAGGATGTACGTCTGGGCCAGTCCAATATCAAGCAGGTCGCTGACCAGTACCGCAAGATCCGCAATACATTCCGTTTCCTGCTTGGCAATGTCAATCCGGCTGACTTCGATCCGAAGAAGGATATGATTGCCTATGAAGATCTTGAACCGGCTGATCAGTATATCCTGATCCAGCTGAATGAAACGGTCAAAGAAGTGAAGCAGGATGTCATGGACTATGACTATGTCGCTGCCAACAAGGCACTGATGAATCTCATGGTCAATGAACTCAGCTCCTACTACTGTGACTTCACCAAGGATATCCTGTACTGCGATGCCAAGAACGATAAGCGCCGCCGTCAGGTGCAGTCTGTCTACTGGCAGGCATGCGATGTACTGGTGAAGCTCTGGGCACCGTTCCTCGTATATACCTGTGAAGAGGTATGGCAGCACTTCAATGATGACTCTGAGACCTCTGTTCATTACTGCGACTTCCCGGAAGTGAAGGAATATGCCGGCGCAGACAAGATCACCGAAGCGTTCAAGCGCATGCTTGCAGTGAGAGATGAAGTCAACAAGTCACTGGAAGATGCCCGCAATGAGAAACTCATCGCGTCTGGCCAGGAGGCAGATGTGACACTCCATGTCAGCGAGCCGGATCAGCAGCTGATGCAGGACGCATTGAATGGCGAACTGGCACAGTGGCTGATTGTATCCAAAGTCGGCTTTGGCTCAGGCGAGGGTAAGCCGGAAGTCAAAAAGGCAACCGGAACCAAGTGCCCGCGCTGCTGGAATTACTGCGAAGAGCCGGATGAAAACGGTCTCTGCCCGCGCTGCCACCGCGTCATGAGTGCAGAATAAATACTCAAACAGATCCGCATGTCATAAGATGTGCGGATTTTTTAGGTACACCCGACATGGGTGATAACTTGGTGGTGAAAGTCCACTGCGCGTATATGGCAACATGAACCAAAGCGCTAGCCGAAGGCAAGGTACAGTCCGCGAGGACGTGCTGAAGGAAGCCGGATGTCATGCTTAACCACAACATGGCGGGCAAAATCTCGGGCCAACGCAGAGAAACTTCATATAAGGCTGTTAGTCTGGACGACTTTACCTAACAAAAGAAAGTCCAAGT
>JAKVJO010000058.1 GCA_022486935.1 Solobacterium sp.
GCTTGTGGAGCACTCTGACGCTGCACTGAATAACGTAGTTCCTTACAGAACTGAGGCTAATCAATCAGGCTTATGATTTCTCACAAGCCTCGTCCGATAAGCTTCTTATCGGGCGGGGTGATTGACGATAGCCGAAACTGAGCGGGACAATGTAGACACTGCCATGATCATTCAAGCCAATGCGGCAGATCCTGCACGCACGGATGATCTGATCAATGGCTGCAGCGTCGATGATTTCGCGATCTTTTCTTCTCATCGTTATCCTCACTGCTATGATACAGCATCCTGTTACAAAAAGGCTCTGCAATGGGCAGAGTCTTTCAATTGATCTGAACTTACGGCAGGATGTGGCCCGGCACTGCAAGATACAGTCTGTACCATTCTTCTCTGGTCAGTTCGATCTCAGAAGCCTGGATGATTTCTTTCATGCGTGAGATCTTTGTGGTTCCGGCAATCACCTGCATCTTTGCAGGATGACGGAGAATCCAAGCGGCCGCAATGGTGGTAGGCGAAGCGTGATGTGCCTCACCGACTTCATTCAGTGCCTGATTCAGTTCAGCACAGTCTTCTGCACCGATGAACGGGCCCTGCCAGTTTGCTTTCTGAAATGGCGACCAGGCCTGTACGGCAATGTCATTCAGCCGGCAGTAATCCAGCACGCTGCCATCGTGATCAAATGATCCCTGTGAGTCCATGTTGACTTCCATCCCCTGAGATACCATGTTGGCTACCGGAATGGAAAACTGCAGCTGATCCGCAATCAGCGGCTGATGGAGATACTTTCTCAGCAGTTCCATCTGCATGCTGTTCATATTGGATACACCGAAGTTCTTTACTTTGCCGGACTGCTTCAGAGAATCAAATGCTTCAGCAACTTCTTCCGGCTCCACCAGTGCATCCGGGCGGTGCAGCAGCAGCGCATCCAGATGATCTGTCTGCAGTCTTGAAAGAATGCCGTCAACGCTCTTCAGAATGTAGTCTTTGGAGAGGTCATACATCTTACCGGAGATAATTCCGCATTTGGACTGCAGGAAAATCTTCTCTCTGACTTCCGGGTGCTTCTTCAGGATATTGCCGAAGATCGTCTCGCACTGACCCTTGCCGTAGATATCCGCGTGATCAAAGAAGGTCGCTCCCTGATCAATGCATTCCAGGACATACTGCTCTGCTGCATCCTGTGACAGTTCACACAAATGCATACAGCCAACCGCAACAGAAGGCACCTCAATACCGCTACTGCCAAGTCTTACCTGTTTCATAGCCAATCATTATTCTCCCTGCGCATCCAGGCGCTTTAAACAATATACATTCAGTGTAGAGAGACAGCGTCCTTCTGTCCATTGTTCTGCATCATTTTCCCAAAAAGAAAAGCACTGATTCCAGTGCCCCTGTTGTTACTATTCTCCGTTTACGATCCTGCGGATCTTTTCTTTTTCCTGCATCATTGCTTCAAAGGACGGCATCAGATTATCTGCACTGCCGGCCCGCAGTGTTTCCACAATCGGAACATCCGCATCATAGAGCGGTGTCAGTCCGACATTGGCCAGCACACCTTTCAGTCCATGGGCAGCCTCAAATCCGGCACTGACATCTTTCTGTTCCAGTGCCTGCTTCAGTTCATCAAACTGCGGATCATCCAGTTCCCGTTCAATGCAGGAAAGCAGAAACTGTTCATCATCTACACAGCGATGCAGTGCGCCGTCCATATCACATCCGGCGTTTTTCAATTTGATCAATCGTTCATCCATGTTTATATTGTACGACGAATGATCAGGAAATCCGATTTACTCTGACGCACGATATATGTTTTTCGCGCACTCAGTGATCCTTGAGTACCCCAAGCCGCTTCACTTCCATTGCACAGTAGTTGTCATACTGACGGAAGCCGAACTTTTCATAAAACGGAATCACAGATGGATCTGAAGGCATGATCTTGATATACAGATAATCAGCGTAGTGCTCCATCATCTGTTCCATCAGTGCATGGCCGATATGATACTTCTGATAGTCAGGCCGCACCAGCAGATAATGGATGAATGCAACGGTTGTGCCATCATCAAGGCAGCGGATCAGGCCGACCAGCTGCCTGCCATCCCAGGCAGAGATCACCAGAGAAGAATGCAGCATTCCCTCTTTGAGACGGCTTGGATAAGCCGCTGACTGCCAGTGCACAGAGGCAAACAGATCCTGAAGCTGTTCTGCCGTGAACTCTTTTTGCGTGCTGTATGTAATATCCATATAGAACTTCTTTCTATGATACTTAATATTTAATCCCAATGCTGTTTCAGCACTTTGGCTGCCGGTTTGTGATAGACACTGTAGGAATCATTCTCTGATGCATAGTAGACATCATCCGCATTCCACGACCAGATGACACATCCCCTGACCCAGTCTGCTTCAGACAGCGCACTCAGCATGTCTTCAAAGTAATCCTTCTGTTCTTCAAGATCCAAAGCACCCTGCTTCGTCCAGTCATTGGGCAGTGAAGAAGAGCCGTGTCTGGAAGGACAGCCGCACTCCGCAAAGAAGAATGGCTTTTGAAACTTCTCTACTGTCTCTTTGATGCGCTGCAGATTCTCACTCCAGGTACCGAGCGGATAATAACCGCTGGAAGAAATGACATCGACTGCATCCCACCAGTTCACCCACTCTTCCTGATACTTGTCAGTATTATAGGAAATCAATCCATGATAATGCCTTCGTACATTGGCGATCAATGTACGCCATAGTGATTCACAGTGTTCTGACATGACCAGTTCGCAGCCAACCATCAGCAGCTCGCAGCCTGTTTCTTCTGCCAGATCTGCATAATAGTTCATATAATCGCCATAGCAGGCAAACCAGTTCTGCCAGGTTCCTTCGGTACCGCTGCCATGATCCAGAAAACTGATATAGGCACGCCACTGTCCATCATGACAGTTGATCATCGGCTTCAGGAATACCCTTAAACCAAGAACCTCTTTTGCATAAGAGATGACATGTCTGAGAAGTTCATCATCCGGTGTATCCTGATGCCAGTCAAAGGATTCTGAGTGTGCAGTATTCATCCATGTCGCAAAGGAAATCATGGTTGTATTCGCACCGGTTTCTTCCTGCATGATTTTCAGCGATGTTTTGATACTGTCTTCATTCAGTGTCCGGTCTCTATCAGATTCAATATAAAACGTCATGCCGTGAATCATATCAAGCTGTTCCATTTTTCTTATCTCCATCTTCATTCAGTGAATCACCGCCCTGACAATCAGCCAGAGCACCAGCAGCCAGATCAGCACAATCGGAATCGCATAGTACCACTTCTTCGGTTTGCCATCTGCCCACATATCTGCCGACTGTTTCCGGTATCGTTCAAAGGTATCTTCAGGGATCAGCCTGATTGTCCAGGCAATCAGGGCCGGCAGGATCAGCACATCATCCAGGTAGCCAAGCACCGGTATGAAATCAGGAATCAGATCAATCGGAGACAGTGCATATGCCACAGTGATTCCTGCCAGTATCTTTGCCGTCCACGGTGTCTCTTTTGCCTTCAGGCAGAGGAATACTGCCGGGATATCAACTTTCAGCTGTCTGGCGCGTTCTTTCAGGTCCATCTTGATCTCCAGGTTCTACAGTACTCCATTCCAGATCGCAATTCATCATTCTGGCTGATTATCGTTGCCAGAAAATCCTGAAAACAATCATCAAAAACTCCAGAATCCTGTCTTTCTGGATCCGCTTCTGACAAGCAGCCCCAATTGCTTCAGTCTGGCCGTGTATTTTTTAACTGTGCTCTCACTGCACCCGAGTGTTTCTGCCGCATCCTGTGATGTCGCATGCGGATTCTCTTTCAGAAAGTCCAGCAATTCCTTCTGTGAGTTGCTCAAAAGCTGTTGATGTTCAAAAGTCCCGCTGCGTGCCCATGCCGGCTCATACGCAAACGGAATCACAACTGTAATAAAGTGATCGGAAATATGGAACGCCTCTTTTCCATATACCGAAACAATCATCGGAACGCCATGTCCTGTCTGTTCTGTATAGTCCAACTGAGAAAATACCATCTGGAGTGCTTTGTTCACCGGATGAGACTTTCCTTGATAAAACTCCTCCAGACTCAAACCATACGGAAGACCGCCATAGGAGATCACTTCGATGCGGTCAGAGAAAATATAAACTGCCGGCGGCGTAAGTTCATTCCACGAATTATGAAGACATGCATTAATCCAGGCTTCGCGGAACACACTGAAATCAAACAGATGCGTTTCCCTGCGCTGGCCCTGAGCAAGATCCACATTCACTTCATCCAGCACTTCAACGTAGTCCATTACCAGCTGCATTGCCACAATCAGACATCTGTTTCCAAGTTCCTTGCGCTGTGATATTGCCGTTTTATCTTTGCCGGCAAATCGAACTGCTTTGATCGAAACATCGCTCTGATCAGACAGCAATTCTGCCATCTGATTATATCTGCCGGCTGTGTTCACCAGGCCTTCGTTGCGGGCAAAGGACACCTGATCGCGAACATGATAGTTTTTCGCAGTCAAAAGAGAGGTCAGCTGAGCAAATGTCAGATCCTGACGGGTTGATTCTGTCTCTCTGATGAAATCGAATCCGGAACCGGTAAACATCTTCCGCAGTGACTCTCTAGTAGCTTTACGATCCTGATCTGCTGAGCGGACATAATAAAGACCGTAAGCAGAGTACGGCGTGTCTGTGCCTGACACCTCTACTTTGATATACGGTTTTCCTGAAGGATCCGACAATTCATTGATTGAAGGGATGACTGCCGGCTCCACACTGTTGGAAATTGCTTCAGAGATCTTCCGAAGCGTATCTTCACCAATTTCCTGCCCGACGATGTCACCATTGTTTGCCACGCCAAAGTACAGGATTCCCTGACCTGCTTTGTTCAGCATGGAAGAAAGCGAAATAATACCCTGCTTCAGTTCTGAAGTGGATTTTTTGAATTCGACTGACTCATTTTCTTTTCCGATATTCATATGCTGCGCCTCTGTTTATAGTGTAACATATAGTATATTTAAAGTGTAATTTATAGTGTAATTTTGAATGGACAATACTTCATACTGTTCATCACAGATCGCCGATCAGATATCAGTCATGCCGGAAATGATCCAGCCGGTTCAGCAGTTCTTCACTGAATCCCGCCAGATCTTCTTCTGTGATTGCGCCATAGGACAGCAGTTCTGCAAGCTGATATACAACAGTCGATTTTTTCAGTTCTGCCTGAACACCCGTCTTCTTCTGATCCTGTTGGATCCGCTGATTCAGTGCCCAGAATCTTGAAGAGGCCGGCTGGTCTGACTGCAGCAGTTCAATATACTCCTGATCCAGTCTGGCCATATAGCGTTCCTGCCATTCTTTCAGTTTCTCTCTGTAGAGGTTCCAATCCTGTTTTGAGCATTCCATCATGATTCAAATCCTCCTGATCTGCACGATAAGATCAATATACTCCATTCCAGAAAAATACATCAACATACAGCAAGCAGGAACCGGGCAGCCACAGTAGATGTGACTGTTCAGTTCCTGTTTCTTTCAATCAGTTCAGTGCTGTACAAAAGTATTGATTTCCTGTTCAAGCAGTCTGTAGACATTGGCAATCAGATAGCCATCTGCAATTGCATGGTTCATCCGCACACTGACAGGCATCATCAGCCTGCCATTTTCTTCCCGGTATTTTCCCCAGTTGATAATCGGCGCAAAGAAGAGATAGCCATCCGGAAGTTCAATATTCAGCGAGTCATACGACAGCCATGAGATATAGGACGCATCGAACCAGTTTGGATGATGCGCATCATCCTGGAAGTATTCATGCGTCTGTTTTGTGCGTTCAATATCTTTCTGGCAGTTCTTATAAAACTGCTCATAGTTTTCATCGTAGACGGTATATACCGGTGTACACGTTTCAGTATCATCGTGGAATATATACTGCTTTGGATTAACCTGGTCATAGCAGATCAGTTCTTCACTCTGCCAGAGATATCCCATGCGATAGTCCTCTCGAGAGTTCAATACCTTCGAGAGTATATAAAGAAAATTGATATAAAACTTTGTCTCCGTACGGTCTGAATACTCCTTCAGTGCAGTCACATCAATTCTTGCCGTCATTGAAGTGGAGCATTTGCAGTCTTTTGAGAAATGTCTGAATACACCGCTTCGATAGTACTGATCCTGATCAATGATCCGATAGTTCATAATACATAATCTCCGTTTCTGATCTTACTTGTAACTGCAGATCTTCTTCAGCGTGCCGGCAGTACGGATCGTCAAATGATCCCTGATTGGAGCAGTGGCTGTTTTGGACCACCAGTTGGTCTTCTGATAGTCTTTGCGGCTGAATGACCAGAATACTGCATTGCGATAATGATGGATCTGTTCCAGACCTGCCTTTGGTTCACCAAGCTGCTGTTCAAGGTCACTGAATGTTGCAGGCTTCATGATCAAAATCAGATTGTCATAAATTCCTTTATCTTCTGTGCCCCACCAGTCAGGCGCATGTTTGAGAATTGTTTCAAGACTCTGTTTTGCAATGACAAATACCGGGATCTTTAGATCAAACTGTTCTTTGATCATCTCTTCGATCGTTTGCCTGAGCATTTCTTCTTCTGTCTGCTGCGCTGCAAACAGCACATTGCCGCTGTTCAGAAACGTCTTGACCGCTTCAAAACCAGACTGTTCAAATGCAGCCTTCAATTCTGCCATTGAGATCTGATTCTTTCCGCTGACGTTGATGCCGCGCAGAAATGCGATGTACTGTTCCATGATTGCCAGTTCCTTCCGTATCCTGATGAATCCATGATAGTTGCAATCATCCCGGACGGCAATCAGATGATGATTATTTCATTGGCTTGATTTTTCTGTCACGGAAATAATACTCTTCATCATGTTCACTGATCGGCCGTAAGACATGGCAGGGATTTCCCACTGCAACGGTATCGGCCGGAATATCTTTGACAACAATACTGCCTGCACCGATGACTGAATGATCCCCGATGGTAACCCCCGGAAGGATCACCACACCTGCACCGATCCAGCAGTTCTTGCCGATATGCACCGGCAGGTTGTACTGCCATGGATGTTCTCCGCGCAGTTCGGGAAGCACAGGATGGCCGGCTACGGTGATTGTCACGTTAGGGCCAAGCATTGTGCAGTCACCGATATAGATATGCGTATCATCTACCAGTGTCAGCCCGAAATTGATATATACATGATCACCCAGATGCAGAAAGTGTCCGCCCCAGTTTGCAGTGAAAGGCGGCAGGATGCAGCATCCTTCACCGACATCGCACAGCATCTGCTTCAGCAGTTTTCCCCGTTTGTCATATTCCGTGGGATGGGTCTGGTTGAACTGGTACATCAGTTCAAGACAGCTGTCCTGTTCCTTAGTCACATCTGAATCATTGGGATTATACAGATCCCCGCTGTGTATCTGTTCATTCATGATAGTGCTTCCCTTCTGCATGTCATTGTTGAAATGCATTGATCAAACGGTGCCGCAGGTCACGCATCCTTTTCCAGTACGATGATGATGCCATGGGCAGTGCCATTATCTGCCACTACTGACAGAATCCGCCATCCATCAAACACATAGCTGTTCATGATTGTTTCTGCTTCGCTGACTGTGCACGTTTTCACTTTATACCGTTTCATTGTACGTATATTCTCCTTCAAAATAGAGTTTAGTCCTGATTTGAGCATTATTTGCAGTGAACATGGTCGATTCCTGATGATTTCTCAACCTGATGAGCCGGTCTCAGCAGAGATCTGCAGGATCAGTTGAAGAGATCACCTGACCGTCTTCCCTCAGAAACAGTTCTGCAGGGATTGGCTGGCTGGAGAACTGAACCGGAGACAGCACATAGGCATAACTTCCTGCATTGGTGATGACGATGATATCTCCGTACTCAAGATGCGGCATTCTGATTCCTTCCGCAATCACGTCACTTGCGGTACAGAGGTTGCCCACCAGCGTCACGGTCTCTGTTGGATCTGCTTCGCTGAGCGGACATATCCCAAACGCATCTCTGGCAGTAAAAGCTGTCATACTGACTGGCAAGTTCTGAAATCTTTTCTCTATGTTCCATTTGTTCTCTTTCCGGCTGCAGCAGCCCTGATGCCGTACGCATCAAATGATCACTCTGGATTTATGATGCCATACAATCCAATCTTTTTGAATCGCAATATTCTGATTGTGATTCTGCTGCTGTGCCGTGAATCGAACATTGCCACTTTATATTCAGTTCTGTCATTGAGATTTGAATATGATCGCTGATATTGAAAGCTGGCTGAATGCACTGCCCACTGCTTATCCCTGCAGTTTCGCGGCCAGTTTCAAAAAACCGCTTTCGCTCAGTTCTTCGTTGGTCACAAACTGACCATTGAAGAACAGTGCATAAGTTGTGCATGGGCTGGGCACTGCCTGTGCCTGTGCGGTTGTTTCAACATGAACTGCCTGAAACGGGATCTTGTGTTTCTCTGCAGTATCAGACAGGATTGGCACATACTTTGCGTTGAAAGGGCATTGACTCGTGTAGTACAGTACAAAGCCATCTGTTTCCACATGCGGATGTCTTGCGGCATCTGAAAACTTCGGCACAGGATGTTTTGAGTCAAACGGCAGGTACATCAGGTTGATGCCTGCATCGGATTCATCCGCCACCTGGAATCCCTTATAGAATAAGTATTTCGGATCCGCCAGAAATGGCCGTTTCTTTGCGGAAGAAAGAATACAGATGCCTGATTTTCCTTTCTTCTGGCTGTCCTTGATACAAGCATTCAGCAGGTCGTTGGAATAGCCATGGCCCTTGAATGATCCAGACACCCAAAGACAGTCGATATACATATAGCCCTCTGCCTGCAGTCCAAGCCAGGCATTCTCTGCCGGCAGGTACTCAATAAAGCATTTACCGCGTTCTGTGCTCTTCAAAAAAACCAGACCGTCATCAAAGCGTTCCTTCAGCCATGCCTTCTTTGAAGACACCTGTACATCCTCATTGTTTGATAATGCGCAACAGATATGCTCCGTATCAATGTTGGCAGCTGTGACCTGTATGTATTCCATGATTGCCAGATCTCCTTCTTGTTCAGTCAAATCAGAATGAAAGTTCAACGCGATCTGTTTATCGCTGTCGGCAGTTCTTCCACCATTGCGTTCAGCAGTTGTTCCAGAAACTCCCTGTTATCTACATCACTCACCAGAAGCATTTCCCGGCCGCCCTGATAAGGGAGTTCATACTTCGCCTCCGGCATCATTGCAATGGCTGCCTTAACCGGCTTGACGAGGAATCTGTCATCATAAATGCCGCCGATGACTTTACCTTCGTAGTAAATGATGTACTCACCCATCATTGCGCGGCTGGAAACATCTTCCAGCCCGGACAGCTGTCCCAGTATGAAATCCAGGTATTCCCTGCTGGATGCCATGGCTTAACCCTTCTTCTTTCTGATTGGATGGCGGATTACCGTTTTCCACTGTTCCGGTGCAGCCTTTCTTGCGTCTGAAAGATAAATCTCATGATGCAGGCGTGTGGAAGAAAAATCATTTTCATACCCATTCGCTTCCAGGTATGCGTCCATCAGTGCAACACTGGCAGGCTCGTCATCAAACGGTCCGATATGCATCATCTGTACACAGAGGCCCTCTTTGACACTCAGATACTCCACAGGTGAAAAGTCCATTTTCTTCTTTCGGGTTGCTTCAGTTACTGCCCATTTGAAATCTTCCTCACTCACAAACTCAGGAAGCCGGATGACAGAGATCCAGTGAAAATCCTGCTTGCGGGCATAATCAAATCCTTCAATTCCTTCCTGCCACCAGAATCCTTCCAGCGGAGGAACAACATAGTCAAAGTATCCATCAATCTGATGATCGCCCTTCTTGCTCATTTTGATGGTGTAGGCCATCCCATAAAGCAGACTGATTGCATTCTGGTACTCCCCGCCTGCAGCATTGGGATCACCTTTTCCCCTGACCGCAAGATAATGCATCTCTGGCACATCTACAATTACGGGTGTCTGTTTGGGCAGGTAGAATTCTTTGTATTCTTTCTTATAGTCAAATGCCATGGTATATTCTCCCTCTGAATTGTCTGGCTGACTGCTTTGCATATGATGAAACAGATTATATGTTCCTTGTCGTGAATATCATATACTTCAATCCAGTAATTTGAACAGAGATCATCGGTTGCTCCCGTGTCACTCATTTGCATAATCATCCAGGTGTGCTAAACTGCGGCGTTAGATAGAGGAAATACCTATGGAAACCTGGAATCCGATTACTGTCGAAGAGCTTTGTCTTGATATTCATACTCACACGCTTGCCAGCGGACATGCGTATGGAACAATCCGTGAAATGGCAGCTGCTGCAGCCGCACGCAAACTGAGCATTCTTGGCATCAGTGAACACGGGCCCGGTATTCCCGGAACCTGTGATCCGATCTACTTCAGAAATCTGGCTGTTATTCCCCGTCAGCTTTCAGGCGTCAATATGCTGTTTGGCTGTGAAATCAATGTGCTGAATGACGGCTCATTGTCATTGGGCCAGAGAGAAATCGATCTGCTGGATTATGGCATTGCCGGCATTCATACACTTTGCTACAAGGATGAAGGCAGAGAAAAAAATACGGACAATCTGATCCAGTGCATGAAAAATCCGAAGATCTTCTTTGTGTCGCATCCTGATGATGATCATACGCCTCTGAACTATGATCGTCTGACATCTGCCGCAAAGGAATACCATGTCGCTCTTGAGCTCAATAACAGTTCCCTTCTCAAGCAGCAGGCAAGGCTGAACTGTGTGGCAAATTATCATACGATGCTTGCATTGTGCATGGAAAAGCAGGTGCCGATCATAGTCAGTTCCGATGCACATGATCCAAGTTATGTCGGACGCTTTAATGAGGCAGTGCATCTGCTGAATGAGATACAGTTTGACCGCTCATTGATTCTGAACGAAGATTCTGATCTTCTTTTGGAATTTATAGGAAAGAATCATTAATCTGAAGCACAGTCATCTCATGCATTTCTCAGTTCTTGAAATGTTTTATTGAATGAACCTATCTCGATCAGATTTCCTTCCGGATCAGCAATATAACAGGTGCGCTGTCCCCAGGGTTCGTCTTCAGGAGCCAGCACAGCAGCTGCGCCTTTAGTGATTGCATCTGAATATGCCGAATCAACTTCCTCAAAGGTATCTACGTACAGAGCAATCTCTGTATGTCCGTTCAGCCCTTTGACATATTCATACTTCTTGCCGGCCATCTTCTCAAAATCACTTCTTCTATACAGCATGAAAAGCGTACCGTCCTTGATCAGATAAAGATTTGAAGCATCTTCCGCTTCCCTGATCTCAAATCCCAGTACATCCCTTTAAAAGCGGATCATATTCTCCATGTCATTGACCATTATTCCAAATCCATCAAGCCTCATTTTCTTTATCCTCTATCATTCTTGTTGACGCTGAAAGTATTCAAACATCACTTTCGGAAAGCTAATCGTATATTTCTGAGAGCATCTTCCGCCGCCCAGTTCTTTCAAGCGGTCATCATCCATTGAAAAGCCCTTTATGCCGTACCCGTTTATGATGCTCATTGCCCATATACGGAATTGAACACGATAGCCAACAGAGATCATTCCATAAAACCCTGAACTATTGGATTTCAGATGCAAAATGCAGCATAGAGCGGAACAATCTTTTTATTGTCTTCAAAACCAAAGTTTTTGGCTGAGAGTTTGATCGCATAGGCCGGCTTATAAGTGTCCATATATACTTTCAAACTCTTGGCTCTGGTGTTGTCGGCGCTCTTCACTTCAATAGGAATAAGCTTTCCTTCACGCTGAATGACAAAATCAATTTCTGCGCCACGGTCAGATTCCCAATAATAGGTGTTGTAGCCGTTTATTGTGAGCTGCACATTGACATAGTTCTCAGCCATGCCGCCCTTGAAATCATTCAGTTCTCCAACCATATAGAGAACATCGTTCGCAGCCAGGTCTTTTTTGGCGCAGAGCAGGCCCAAGTCTGAAACATAAATCTTGAACGCATCAATATCCCGGTAGTTTTCCAGCGGTTTCTTGATTTGCTCCACCTTGTAAACCTGCGAAACAATACCCGATAAGCAAAGCCATTCAATCGCGTTTTTAAACTCGGAAGCTCTGCCGCCCTTTTTAATAGCACGAACGGGAAGTCTCGGTTACTTGTATCCGAGATGAGAGTGAGACCTTCAGGTCATCTATTTTGACTATCTGTATTTTGCAATCTAGTTTATATGTATTGATATAGTATTTATCTATGCTATACTATATACAGTAGGAAATATGCCGAGTTATGAGTAAACAATACGTACACGCACGAACCTGTGTTTATAACATCAATTACCATATCGTCTGGTG
>JAKVJO010000059.1 GCA_022486935.1 Solobacterium sp.
CTCATATTTACAGCCTCCTCTCACTACAAGCAGCACCACTTCACAGGTAATCATAGATCACTGTCGAATTAAGGGACTTTCGGTGAGAAAAGTAGTGAAAAAGGAAGTTTCGATGAAATTTAAATATAGCACAGGCAGTGCACAGTATTTGAATCGCTCCTGCTTTCCGGGCGATTTCTACTCGCAGTCGATATTTTCCAGCTTTCACTCAGGCGCATTGCTCCGGCTTATATCAAAGCTCTTCACTTCATAAAACAGCCTCCGGATCTGCTCCGGAGGCTGTCATATATTCTGCTACTCAGCTGAACAGTGAGTCACTGTCATCCTTTGCCGGTTTTACTTTGACTGTCAGATCAAAGTCTTCCAGCCTCAGTTCTTCCATCTTCTCTTTTGGATGGGCAACCAGTCTGCCGGACTGTTTCAGGATGGCTTCTTCCACCACATTGCGGGCGAGTCTGCCGTTGCCGGCTTCTGCCGCATTGATGGACTGCACCTGATCAAAGTAGTCTTTCAATGGCTGCTCTGCATCAGTGCTGATCACATAGCCCTTGCCTTTGGCAATGGAGTCAGCGATCTTCTGCAGTTCTTCGCCGGTATAGTCCGGGAAGTCAATGATGTTGGGGAATCTGGACTTCAGGCCGCTGTTGGAATCCAGGAAGGAAGACATCTCTTTCTGGTAGCCTGCCAGAATCACAATCAGGTCATCGCGGTGATCTTCCATGGCCTTGACCAGGGTATCAATGCACTCCAGTCCGAAGGAATCATCCTTGCCACGGTACAGGGAATACGCTTCATCAATGAAGAGAACGCCGCCCAGTGCTGACTTGATAACACTCATGGTCAGCGGTGCGGTCTGGCCGACATACTGGGCAACCAGATCACCTCTGGTCACTTCAACCAGCTGGCCCTGACTCAATGCGCCGATGGCTTTCATATATCTGGATACCAGTCTTGCGATCGTTGTCTTGCCAGTGCCCGGGTTGCCGGTAAAGATCATATGCTTGGATACTTCTGATACTTTCATGCCCTGCTGTCTGCGCAGTTCCTGTACACGGATATGATCCTGCAGGGAACGGATATACGTCTTGACCTGATTCAGTCCGACGATCTGATCCAGCTCCTGATTGACTTCCTTGATTTCTTCTTCACTGGTGCGGGAACGGATGATGGAGAACAGCTTCTCATCAAACTTACCGGCCGGCACACCATTCACGCATGTAAGTGCACACGCTGCACCGGAGCCGATATTCTCACTCAGCACTTCCTGACTGAGGCAGATATAGAAATCTTCATACAGCGATGCCACTGCGTCCGCACCGCTGGTCTTGTCATAGTGGGCAATGACCCAGTCTTTCAGACTGCTGTCGATAGACAGTTCAATCTTCAGATTTGTTTTTGCCCGTTCCATCAGATCTTTTGACTTGGTTTCAATGATCTCCCGCATGCCGGTCTCATCAATGGCCTTGAAGGATACCGTATCCAGGATGTGATAGATGAAGTTTGCGCCAAACGCATCCTGCACTGCTGTACTTCCTTTGGAAGTCATGAAGACCAGATACTTGCCTGCGGCAGTCAGTGAATCAACTGCTTCCTTGACCAGCCCGGTCTGATTCTCAATCAGGATGCCGTGGTTCAGTACATAGCGTTTATTCAGGATGACCTTCCCGTCGCATACCAGGGAATCAATCATTCTCAGAAACGAAGGGAATCCGGATTCAAAGTTCTCGAAGCAGACAATTGAACCGGTGCCGTTGAGCGCTTTATAGAGATCCTGCAGGAAGATCTGTTCCTGGGATCCGCTCTGGTACAAACTCATATCAATGGTATAGACTTCATCGCTGGCAATCACCTGCTGTTTCTTCAGGGCATCTGCCATGAAGGCAACACAGGAATGTCTGCCGCTGCCTTTCGGCCCGGTAATCAGGATGATATTCTCTGCCCGGCTGCTGTCCCTGCCCATCACATACGGACGGCGGAACGCACTGCACAGCTGCTTGATCGCATCATCGTTGCCAGCCAGTTTCTCTTCCAGTTCGTTCTGTACTTCGGTAAATACCTTGCCGGAGTCAATATCCTGCTTCACTTCCGGTGCGACACCGTAATCCTTTTCCAGATCTTTCTGAAGCTGATCGACATCTGAAGTGTTGATGTCCTTGGTATTGCCATAAACCGTTTCATGGAGTGCCTTGTCCGCATCATCCATCCGGTTTTTCTCATTGGAAAGATTCTCTAAATCTGATGACTGTCTTGTCAGTACTTCCTTCAGTGCATTCAAGGTATCATCGGCGGAGCGCATGGTATCTTCAAAGGAATGATCAGAATCAGATGAGGCAGGTGAAGACGCATCCGGGGTATCTGTCAAAGTGACCTGATCCTCAGTGCCGGTATTCTCATAGGCACGTTTGGATCCCAGCACTTCTTTCATGAGCCGTTCTTTTTCTTCTGTACGCTTCTTTGACCTGCTGTCCATGATGGTTTATTTTCCTTCTTCTTTCGAGCTGCCGGACGGCATGGACAGCGGATCGCTGCCAGTCAGTCCGTCTTTCTTCAATACTGCTTCCAGTGTTGACATATCTGCAGAAAGATTGATGAAGTCATTGTCTGTCAGTCCGGAGATGATCTTGGACATGGCATCATTCACCAGTTTCAATGTACGCTTGAGGTTGCTCTGGGTCTCTTCGTAGGATGGGTCCGACTTGGCATACTGCAGATTGGAATACTGCTGCAGGATCCGGATCAGGATCGGCAGATAATAGGTATACAGTTTCTCCAGCTTATTCTTGGAATCCGGGAATTTCTCTTCATACTTGGAAATCTCAGTCAGCAGCTGGGAAGACTGATACAGTCCGTTGGAGATCTCCTCATCAGGGATATCATTATTCAGACTGTTGATCGCATCAATAAAGTACCGTGCCCCATGAACCTTTTCTTCTTCCGGCTGTTTTGGCTGCGGCTGTTCTGCCGGTTCTGCCTTTTCCTGGGGTGTGACAACTTCCGCATCGACAATGGTGCCGGGGTGCGAAGCCGCATCTTTCTTGGCCATGGAACTCAGGGTATCCATCATTGTTTCATACAGGTCTTCATAATTCCTGCTGAACCCATCCAGACTGTTGATCCGTCTGCCGTTGCGGTAGACATCCAGGCTGCTGGTGCCGCTGTAGCTTGCCCCGCGCAGTACCAGGTCAATATTGTCATTCATTTCCAGCAGGCGCTTGTTGGAGAAGTAGCGCTTGAGATAGGAATTGATCTCTGCCAGTTCACGGTCAGACCGGGTTCTCCGGTTTCTGGTCCGTGTCGCATGGCCATACTGATATCCGGTACTGGAAGAAGACGATGAACTGCTGTCCGTCGCCGCCTTGATTCCCTTAACCAGGAAAAACACCATTGCACAGCCAAAAACGACAGGCATAATCCAGCTGCCGCCGCCAAACAATATGAATAACAGAAAGAATGCCCAGAAACCGCCGAAACTAGATTTACGCTTCATTGCCTCATTTGCCCTCTCGGTGATATTGATTATAGCATAACAAAGGCCTGCGATTGCAGGCCTTACATGACTGTAATGTGACCGAACGTCAGTTCTCTTTCGGCTCTTCTGCAGCAGGTTCTGCAGGTGCTTCTGTCTTCTCTTCTGCTTCGCTCATCTGGTCTGCCTGTTCACGGGTCATACGCCACATTTCGCTGAAGCTGAGGAAGGAAATTTCATCCGCATTGAGTTTTGCCTGGTTGCGCTGCTTTTTGACATTGCCCTCATGAACGGTATTCAGGATGTTCTTGTTGACCATGTACTGTACATACAGCACTTTCTTCAGCAGGAACCACTTGATGACATACTGGTAGATCTCTTCCTGACGGTTCTCGCCGGAAACAGCAGCCAGTTTCTCAGGTGCTTCTTCCTTGAGTTCATTGGCAGCCTTGACTGCATCATTTTTCAGATCGTCATAGCTGGCGAAGAATCTGCGGTCAATGGAACGCTGCAGGGCGCCGGCCTTCATCTTGAAGATCTTATCCCAGGCATCCACAATCACTTCCGACTTGTCGGAACTGACTGCGACAATCTCATTCTTGCAGTCAATGAACGGGCTTCCCGGTTCGGTCATGCAGTAGTAGCAGCCCTTCGCATAGATGAAGCTGTACGGTGCAGCCGGTACCACCAGCAGTGCACGCTGTTCGGTTTCTCTTGTGACATAGATGATATATGGATACTCCATGGCCTTGCCGGTCAGTTTGAAGATATCCTTGTAACGGATGATCTGATTGGAGATTGCATTCTGATTGATCTCCGATCTGAGATTGACACAGATTTTAGCATCCGGCTCTGACGCGAGGATCTTCTCCAGTGCCTCTTTCAATGCCGGCTCCAATTCACTGCCAAGATTCAGGTAGTCTTCAAGGTACCCGTTGAACTCGCAGTCGTCGCCATTTTTCCTGCTGTCAATTTTCTGATCCAGAATCGTGCAAATCGCCATGTTTTCCTCCGCTGCTGACGTAAGTCACTTACTAAGTTAATTATAACCAATAAAAAGTCCAGTGGGTAACAAATGTGTTGATGATAAAATAATGGCATATGAAAACCATCCTGACCAGAGAATACCAGAAAGAGCGCATCTATCATTCGCTCGCCCGGAAAACCGGCAGTGTCACTGATGTCCAGCTTCTTTCCGTATCCAACCTGCTGAAAGCAGATACCCGGGAAGATAAGGAAACCACCCTGCTGCAGCTGTCGCATACCCTCAACGCCAATGCCGCACAGTATCCGATCTATTCCGGCATGTTCCAATATCCGGCATTTCTGGAAGAAATCCTTTCCTTTGCAAGAGCCTGTGCCCAGTGGGAGATCACTTCCTATGATCTGCCTGGCCGCACGGCATCAGAAACCGAACTGAAACAGCTGCTTGAGGCTGCCATGTCACTGCCGCTGGAAGAAGCCGAGATCCAGAAACACTACAGCAGCTTGTTGAACCAGGCCGCTTCACTTCCGGAATTAAGCATTGCCGAGACCTTTGAACCGGATCCCTACCGCAATCAGTTTCTCAATGACCTGAAAGAAAACCGGCCGGATGCGGTATTGAAGCCGCAGGAACTCAAGCCGGTGATTCATACTCTGCGTTACGCACTGAATACCCGCCAGGAGATTGAAGCCTGTGCCCAGGACATCATTGAAGAAGATCAGCCATGCACAGTTGTACTGGCTGATTACAGCAATCAGCTGCCGGTATTGAAACAGATCTTTGCCCGCTATGGCATTCCCTTCAGCCCCATTGAAGAGCCGCTCTCGGTGCAGGTTCCCTATCTCTATGCCTCACTGGCACTGTTTGCCCTGTACAAAGACGCAGATCATTTACTGACCGTGCTGAAGAATGATGGATTGAATCCATCCTGCCCGGATCCGCTCATGCCGTTTCTGAGTGAATGCATGATCGAGCCGGATGCCCCGTCCAACCTTGCCACACGCGTCCATGACGAACAGTTTGAGCGGGAATCCGCAAGACTGTTGAAGCTGGAACAGTCTGCCCATGACTACTTTGAAGCGACTGATGAAGACCGTCAATTACTGGCTTCTTCTGCCACTGCAAAGGAAGCACTGGCCAATGCCTATACTGTCCTTCAGCATTCCCCGTTTCTCAAAGAGCCTGCCGAACTGAAGACCGCTTCCAGACTGCGGCAGATCCTCAACCGCTCGTTGAATCTTGTCGAGACTGAAACAGATGCCCTGTTTCTGATCCGTTCCATTCTGGCACTGAAGGTCAGTGCAGCGGGTTCATTGAACCTGTTCTGCACCGTTACTGATCTCACTCATCCAGTACCGGTTACAGAGACATTGTATGTACTGGGCTGCAGTGCTCGTTGCTACCCGGGGGTTCCTTCCAGAAAGGGACTATTTGATGAAGACTATGTCAGCCGCATCCGGAACTATCCTTCCCTGCAGCAGCGCCATGATGACTACATCAGTCATATCGGCTGGATCACCCGCAGCAGCCGGCGCATTGTCTATTCCTACCCAACCAATGATTATCAGGGCCGCAGTATCCAGCCTTCCTTTGATGTGACTTCGCTGTTTGACAAGGAGTCCTCCTGGCCAATTGCAGTGCTTACACCGAAGCCGCCCTTTGCCCATGCATTGCGCAAAGATCTTGCAGCACAGCTGTATCCTGCAGACGATGGAAAGATCCACTCTTCCATCTCTTCTGTAGAGCGCTGGTTTCTCTGCCCGTACTCCTACTTCCTGCAGTCCGGCTTGAGCATCCGGCCATTTCCGACACCGGATCTTGAAGCAGCCGTAATCGGTACAATCCAGCACGCATTGATGTCTCATCTTGTTGATACGTATGGTAAAGCGTACGCTGAGGTTTCAAGAACTGAGGTACAGGCATTCCTGGATCCTTACTTCCATCAACTGTCAGTCATCCACCCCCATGAAACCGTACGCATCCAGCTGAGTGAAGAACGGATGATCCGCGGCATGATGGAATCACTGACCATCCTGCGTGATGTGGAAAAGACCACCATCTTCAAACCCAATGCGACGGAGCAGCACTTTGAATATGAAATCATCCCTGGCATCCAGCTCCATGGCATCATTGACCGCATTGATCATTCCAACGGCACCTTCCGCATTCTGGACTACAAGTCCTCAGCACACCGGCTTTCCGAGACGAAGATCAAAGCCGGAGAGATGCTGCAACTGCTGTCTTATGCCATGGCCTATGCCAACAGCAGTTCACTGAAGCCAGCCGGTACGTATTACTTCAACCTGCAGGCCCCATCAGTGAATGATCCTGCCGCAGACGTCAAGACCACTTCCTTTGAAGAAGCACAGAATGTCTTTGAAGCAGATCATCTCAGAGAACTCCAGCAGAAACAGCGCAGACTGTCCGGCTGGGCATACGAGATGCCGGATGATGCACCGGAAGATTATGTGCAGTACTTTGAACCGAATAAACAGTATGTCTTTGGTCAGGTTTCTCGCTGCATTGAATCACTGTACCAGGTATTCAAGGAAGGACTGATGGATGGGACCATCTCTGCCGATCCGGCAGATACTGCATGCACATACTGCCAGTTCCGCTCCATCTGCCGAAACCGGGCGCCGGCAAGAAAAGCCGATTCCATGGTCGTCACTGAATCATTTGACAGTTCGTCCATCGCTTCCCGCAAGTCCAAAAAGGAGGATGCCTGAACATGAGTACATTGAACATGGATCCCCAGCAGCTTGACGCGGTCAATTCCTGCGGGAAGAATATCCTGGTATCTGCCTCTGCCGGTGCCGGCAAGACCAGAGTGCTGGTTGAACGGCTGATCAAGCGCTGTATCAAAGACCGCATTCCGCTGGACCGCATTCTCGCTGTGACCTTTACCCAGGCCGCTGCCGGCGAAATGAAGAACCGCACTGCCGCAAGACTGATGGAAGAACTGAGAGATGTCAAAGATGATGATCAGAAACAGTGGATTGAATCGCAGCTGATCCTGATTGACTCTGCCCCCATTACCACCATTGACTCGTTCTGTCTGACCATCATTGAAAAGTACTGCAGTGTGATCGGCCTTGACCCGGCTGCCACTCAGCATGTACTGGATGACGGCGAACACGCAAGAATCCTGCTGGACAGCTACCACGCAGTACTGGACCGTTATGATCAGGATCACCATGAAGCACTGCTGGATGCACTGTGTGCCTATTCTGCTCGCAGTGAGGATTACGATACACTGCTCGATATCCTGAACAAGATCATGTCCCACGCAGACAGTTCTGCCAACCCGGCAGAATGGTTTGCGCATGCCCGCAGCGCTTCTGCAGAAATCCAGCGTCTGGACCAGCTGCCCGCCGGTATTCTTGATGGCTTCTGGAACAGTCTCAATCTGGAATTCAGCGGTGTGGAAGAAGCACTGGCACAGATGTTTCAGGAAGCACAGAAGTCCGACAAACTCAGCGACCCAAAGCAGGCTGTGAAACTTGAGGGAGTATCTATCCTTGTGCAGAACTGCCGCAAGCTGCTGGATGAACATAACTATGCCATGTTCCGCTCTGTCTTCTTCAGCTTCGGCGAACAGAAGACCCCGACTGACAGCAAGTGTGAGTCTTACACCAAAGCAAGATCAAGGCTGTATGAAACCGCCGGAAAACTTGCCAGGAAACTCTATGATCCGTTTCTTCTGATCAGTGACCATAACCGCAATGTTCCTTTGATCCATACCTATCTCGATCTTGCCGAACTGACCAGGAATGAATTCCTGCACAAGAAGAAAGATCTTGCATGCATGGACTTTGCGGACATGGAGCGCTTTGCCCTGGAAATCCTGCAGAAGAATGACTGTGCAGTCTCTCTTCTCTATCAGCAGAAGTTTGATGAAGTCATGGTCGATGAATTCCAGGATACGTCTATTCTGCAGAACGAGATCATTGAACTGCTTGCCAAGCCAGGCACGATCTTCCGGGTAGGCGATGTCAAACAGTCGATCTACCGCTTCCGCCAGGCCAAGCCGGAACTGATGCGTTCCATGCTGGATGATCCGGATATGCTTAACATCACCCTGGAACACAACTACCGCTCCAAGGAAAACATTGTCAGTTTCTGCAATCTGCTGTTTGAACGGCTGATGAATGTACCGGTATGTATGGATCGCTATGGTTCCAAGGATAAAGTCTCCATCGGCACTGACAAACAGAAACTGAAGACACCGACACCGGTCAGATTTGTACTGGTCGATACCGGACCAGCACCGGATCATCAGGCACAGCCCGATCCGGACAGCGGTGATATACCGACAGAGTCACTTGGTTCCAAAGAAGCCAAGGCCGCCTATATTGCCTCAGAGATCCTGCGTCTGGTCAGGGAAGAGAACTGCAGCTTCCAGGACATGGCCGTTCTGGTGCGCAGCCACCACGATAAGCCGATCTTGCGTCAGGTCTTCGACAAGTGCCATATTCCCTATGATATTGATGCCAGGGAAGGCTTCTATCATTCCATTCTCTGTGAAACCATCCTGGCAGTGCTCAAATGCATGCTGGATCCCACAGACACTGTATCCATGTGCACTGTATTGACTTCACCGATCGGCGATCTCAGTGATTCTACCCTGGCCGAGATGAAGATTGCCTTTGGCTCCCTGAGCAAAGGCGTCAAAGCAGATCACCCGGAGTTCTTTGAACAGCTCAACAGCTATCGTTCCATCTGCAGGACAGATGGCCTGTGCGCATTGCTGGATGCGATTGCAATGACGAATCATTTCTATGAGTCACTGGACAGCACGCAGAAATCCAACTTTGACTATCTCTTTGAAAAGACCGTGAAACTGGAGCAGAGTTCCCGCTCCATCTATGATCTGATTGAACTGATGGATGCACCGGAAGATGAGAACTCCAGTGAAGCGATGTCACGGTCCAGAGATGATGAAGTCGTCAATGTCACCACAATTCACCAGTCCAAAGGTCTGCAGTACAAGAATGTATTTCTCTTCAGTACCAGTCTCAGCGTCAACCAGGAGACCAAGAGCCCGGTCATGGTGGATGATGATCTCTACCTTGGACTGAAACATGTTGATTTCCCTTACCGCACCGTACGCACAACCATTGACCGGATTGCGGTGGAGTACAAGGACAACCGGGAAGACCTGGAAGAATTCACACGCCTTTTATATGTCGCTTTGACTAGAGCTGAAGAACGTCTCTATATCGTCGATACCGGAAGTGAATTGCCACAGCCATCCGCAAACATTACCCTTTCCCTGCTGGCCAGAAGAAAAGGCATGAGCGGGCTGATCAAGGCAGCCCTTGGGCCAGTCAGAGATCTGTTCACGCCTTCTGTCATCAAACTCGACAGTATTACACCGGAAGCTCCGCTGCCCGCAAAACATGTCAGTTCTCTGCCTTACTACAATGGCAAAGCAGAGATCCTGTCACCAAGCCATACACCAAGTGCATTTGAACTGACCAGCCTGCCGGACCTGGATCTCAACCAGGCAGAAAACGGCACCCGCTACGGTACGCTCATGCATGAAACACTGGCAGCACTTCCCAACCGCTTATGGACCATGGAAGATCTGAAGGATACCGAACTGAGTGACACAGATAAAGAGAAGATCCTGAATTTCAGCAGCTCTGATCTCTATCACGAAGCACTGAACATGGAGATCCACCATGAGTATCCATTCTATCTGGAAGATCATGGAGCACGCATGCATGGTGTCATGGACTTTGTGGCAATCGGCGAGAAAGGCATCCTGCTGATAGACTACAAGACAGACAGCGCCAGCGAGGCAGAAATCAAGCATCGCTACAGTGATCAGCTCAACGCCTACCGCCATGCCCTTCAGTTCATCTTCAAGGGCAAACCGGTTACCTGTTATGCATGGTCACTTCACTCCTCATCAGCAATCCTGATTCCAGATCAGAAATAACTTCCACAGCGATGCCTGCACAGGACATCGCTTTTTGATCGGCCAGAAGAAAAGCATCCCGGAGGATGCCCGATACTGAAGAATGATCATTTTCCGGCTGGTGATTTTGTCTCTGCTTCTTTGCGGGCTTTTTCTTCTTCTTCCTTCCGCATGATTTCAGCAACCTTGATATCTACCTGTCTCAGGTTTTCTTCCAGCAGCCGATCCAGCTCTTCTGGTGGCATGGCCATGTATCTATGGACATCGTCCCAATCAATATTGTCGTTCTCTGTCACAATCCGCTCTGTCTGATTGTCTTGTTGCGGTTTCTGCTTTTTCATATTTCCCCTTTTTGCCCGAATCATAATGACCCAGGATTCTATCTGGTGATCGCTTCTTTGCGGGCTTTTTCTTTTTCTTCTTCTTCCTTCCGGTTGATTTCTGCAATTTTTAGTTTCACCTGTCTCAGGTTTTCTTCCAGCAATCGATCCAGCTCTTCTGGCGGCATGGCCATGTATCTATGCACATCATCCCAGTCAATTCTGTCATTTTCTGTTACGATTCTTTCGCCTTGTGCATTGTCCTTTATTTTTTCTGTTTTCATAACACTCCATTCTATCCTTTCATTCACAGCAGTTGTGTTGCGCAAAAAGAAAGCATCCCGAAGGATGCCCAATACTGAAGATTCATCATTTACCGACTTGTGATTTTGTCTCTGCTTCTTTGCGGGCTTTTTCTTCTTCTTCCTTCCGCTCAATTTCAGCAATTTTCATTTTCACCTGTCTCAGATTTTCTTCCAGCAGTCGATCCAGCTCTTCTGGTGGCATGGCCATGTATCTATGGACATCGTCCCAGTCAATATTGTCATTCTCTGTAACTATTCTTTCCTTTTCCATGGTCCACTCACCTCCTCAAATGTGAATTTATATATCGATGCCAATTGACGCATCAGTTCTGCTGATTGTTCAACCTCAGTGTATCTGATCACCTCCAGCTTTGCAATCGTCTGATCACAGATATACTGAGAAATTTCATACTTACCGCCACAATATTTGAAGATCGTTCCATTATGTCCAAGCGTATAGCATTCATCATAATCATTCTGCAATGCTGAGTTGATGTCTTCCGTGCTAGGTGCTGCGCCATTCGGATGATTATGAAATGAAATCAAATAATCATCTTTATGTTTTTCAACGCAATCAGTAAAACCCGGCGAATATGTAACCTGTCTTGCCAAACTCCCTGCCCAGGAACGATACCATTCCCGAAGTGTCCGGTTATACACACTGATGTCTTCTCCATCCGTACCGGATCGATGTTTCAAAATCTTGATCGCTTCATTTGTGAATTCTCGTTTCTCGTGACTGTCATCCGTGATTGACTGCAGACATTCCAGATATGATCTGCTTTTCAACATTCTTGAATCAACCGCAAATGAACTTGAGTGATGAATTTCAGAACCGCGCTGATGTGAATGCTCCAATTCATTCTGTGTTCTTATCCTCGCGGTAATTCTAAGCAATACTCTACGCCGCCTGTGACTCCATTTTGCATACTTGATAGGCATCTTTACTCTCCTTGCACCATACCTATACGCAAAGCGGGCATCAATTCCCCGAAATCGGTCCAAAAGGCTCAAATTTCAATGAAAGTCCCTTTCCATCGAAACTCCCTCTAAAATAGAGGATTCTGAGAACTGCCGGCCCTGGAAAAACAGTTGAAACAGTGATACA
>JAKVJO010000060.1 GCA_022486935.1 Solobacterium sp.
GGCCGGCAGTTCTCAGAATCCTCTATTTTAGAGGGAGTTTCGATGGAAAGGGACTTTCATTGAAATTTGAGCATTTCGAGACGATTCTTCAGGATTCCAGATGCCGGAACAGCAAATTTCCAATCAATTCAGGCGGCGGAACTCAAAATCGTATTCTTTTGCTTCAGAAATCTTAAGGTCAAATTGATCAAATATGAGCTGAATACGGTTGACGAAATATTCCGCAATGATAGAATGATCATGTTAAATAAGTTCTAAAATGAACAGAACGGAGTGGATGGATGATGCAGCGCAATACAGAACTTCTGGTCTCTACAAGACGTACCATCGTACATTATCATCGGATTGTCAAGGAAATCGGATCTCATTACGGGCTGATCCAGATCGAAGCGGATATCATCGGATTCCTGGAGAATAATCCGGGTAAAGATACTGCCTCGGATATTGTGGATCTGAGGGGCTTTTCAAAAGGCAATGTATCCAATGGCGTGGAACACCTTGTACAGAAGGGCTTCGTTGTGCGGGTGAATGATGAAATCGATCACCGGATCATTCATCTGAAACTGACTGAACAGGCAGCACCATTGATCAAACAGATCAAAGAAGCAACCAGACATTATTATGAAGAACTGTTCGACGGATTCAGCGAAGATGAAATCCGTCTCTATACCAAAATGACTGACCGTATCCTGAAGAATTCAGAGCGGATTGAAGAAAGGGGAGACGGTCTTGAATAACGATAAGGACTTTCTGGGAAAGGAACCGATTGGCAAACTGCTGCTGAAACTGTCACTTCCAACAGTTGCTGCCCAGCTGATCAACATGCTGTACAACATTGTTGACCGGATCTATATCGGCCATATCCCCGGAACCGGTGCTCTGGCACTGACCGGAGTAGGCGTCTGTCTGCCGATTATCATGACGGTATCAGCATTTGCGGCATTGACTTCCTACGGCGGAGCACCGCTGGCATCCATCGCCATGGGCAAGAAGGACAGCAGCCGGGCTGAGAGGATCCTCGGTACCTGCTCAACCTTCCTTGTGATTCTGGCACTGGTTCTGACTGCCGTGCTGCTGATCTTTGACAGGCCGCTGCTGCTGGCGTTTGGGGCAAGTGAGAATACAATCAACTTTGCCGTTCAGTATATGAATATTTATGCGATCGGTACGATCTTTGTCATGGCAACACTGGGTCTGAACAGTTTCATTACAGCTCAGGGCTTTGCCAAGACCGGCATGCTGTCGGTACTGATCGGTGCAGTATTGAATATCTGCCTGGATCCGCTGTTTATCTTTGTGTTCAACATGGGCGTATCAGGGGCAGCACTTGCAACAATTCTGTCCCAGGCAGTATCCACCATCTGGGTTGTTCACTTCCTTTCCAGTAAAAAGTCGTATCTCAGAATCAAAAAAGAGAATCTGAAACTGGATCCGGAAATTCTCAAGCCATGTCTGAAACTGGGCAGTTCCGGTTTCATCATGCAGTTCAGCGAGAGTATCATTTCTGTCTGCTTCAATTCTTCACTGCTGCGCTATGGCGGCGATCTTGCGGTCGGGGCGATGACCATCCTGACCAGTATCATGCAGTTTGCGATGCTACCCCTGCAGGGCGTGGGCCAGGGTGCCCAGCCGATTATCAGCTACAACTATGGGGCCGGCAGCCGTAAGCGGGTAGAACAGACCTTCAAACTGCTGCTGAAAGTATCACTGATTTACTCTGTTACACTGTGGGCACTGGTACAGCTGTTTCCGTCAGTGTTTGCGTCCATCTTCACTTCCGATGCGGAACTGATTTCCTTTACCCAGCAGGCACTGCGGATTTATATGGCATCCACCGGGATCTTCGGTGCCCAGATGGCATGTCAGATGACCTTTACTTCGATCGGCGATGCCAAGGCTTCTGTACTCTGTGCAGTCATGCGTAAATTTGTACTGCTGCTGCCGCTGATCTTCATTGTTCCGATGATCTGGACGTCCAATCAAACGTTTGCGGTGTATCTTGCTGAGCCGATTGCAGATATCTGTGCAGTGACATTTACTGTGCTGCTGTTCAGGAAACGCTTCCGGATTTCCATGAACAAACTGGAACAGGCCAACGCAGCTTCCATCAAAGCTGCCTGAATCTGATCCTGATTCTTCAAAGAGATTCTTCTGCGGCATGGAAACCGCTGTTTGTTGTGTGCTAAAATGAACAGGTAAAAAAGGCGGTAGATGATAAATGGATAAAGTGATGAAAATCTTATCTGATATCCGGGTCGTTATAGCAATTGCAGTCATTGTGGTACTGCTGCTGATCTGGTTCATAGTGCAGCGTGTACATGCAGGCAAATATAAGAAACAGCTGGGCGATCTTGAAGTCCGCTACAATGCGATCAAGAGCGTTCCGCTTTCGTTTAAATTGAACAAGGCTGTGGCAATCAGCCGGGTAGATCCGGATGCCATGGACAAAGTGACCCGCACCAAGGATGACTTTGACAAGTGCCAGGCAAATCTCAAGCAGATCTCCCAGATGCTGGCAGATACCGAAGATGAGATTCTTGTCGGCAAACTGAAGAAGGCAAAAGTGAATCTCGCTGATCTTGAAGCGAGTATCAGTCTCGGTGAGCAACAGGTATCCAAACTGGATAAGTTCCTGGACGGAATTCTGGAAAAGGAAACTACCCAGCGTGAAGAAGTAACACAGCTGAAGAACCAGTTCCGTGATCTCAAGGCAAATGCCCAGGAGAACTCTTCCAAGCTTTCCTATATCTGGCCGACGATTGAAAACAATATCTCCGAGACGGAAAAGATGTTCTCCGCCTTTGAAGAATGGATGTATGCGTCTGACTTTGAAAAGGCCAGTGCTGAATTGAACAATATCAAAGATTCCATGGCAAAACTGGAAGAAATCACCAACGATCTTCCAGCATTGCTGGAAGATGCACGGGGCGTGGTTCCACGCATGGCGGAAGTGCTGCACAAAGACTATGTCGAAGCACACAGCCATGGTGTCTATCTGAAGCACCTGCAGATTGACAAGAACCTTCAGGTACTGACGGAAGGATTGAAGCAGGATCTGGAACAGCTGAAGAATGGCGATCCGACTGACGTACGTGCACATCTGGATGATTATAAGAAGCGTCTTACCCAGATGGATGAGCAGGTCAAGAAGGAAACAGAAGCTTATGGCCAGCTGAAATCCATGGAAGGCGAAACAGAACGCCTGCTGAGCGATACCGGCAGAAATGCAGAATATGTCAAGGAACAGTACGGCAAGATGTCAGTGAGATTCGGTCTGGAAGATCTTGAAAAAGAGATTGCAGATCAGTCTGCGGTCCTGCAGAAACTGGCTGACCGCAAACCTGAAATCTTCAGCATGTATCAGGAAAAACAGGTTCCGGCATCCGGTGTACTGTCATCCATGAAAGAACTGAATCAGGGTCTGACCAGCGTCAATACTGCATTCATTGAAATGAAAGGCCGCATTGATCACGCAACCGGTGATGAAGACAGAGCCAAGAAGCAGCTGGTCAAACTGCAGATCATCATGAATCAGATGCAGGTGAAGATCCGCAAGTACAAGCTTCCTTCCATCAGTGCGCAGTATGAAGAGGATATGAACCGGGCCAATGAGTACATCCATTCCCTGGATGGACTGATCAATGAATCACCGCTGAATATCCAGCTGCTCAATGCAACGCTGAAAGAAGCGATCGATTTTATCTATAAGCTGTATAACAACGTGAATAACGTTGTCGCAACGGTATCCATGGTTGAGAATACGATTGTCTTCGGCAACCGCTATCGTTCTACTTATTCCGACATCGATTCAGAGCTGACCCGTTCAGAACTATGCTTCCGCAACGGCGAGTATACCCAGGCGCTCACAATTGCCATTGGAACAATTGAGAAGATCCACCCGGGCAACTATGAGAAGATGATCAAGGAGAACGCAAAGAGTGCGTAGAGTCTACTTTGACAATGCCAGTACAACCAATGTGAATCCGGAAGTCCTGGCAGGCTACGAAAAACTGCTTGAAACCTGCTATGTCAACAGCGAATCGCTTTACGATGAAGGGTCTCAGGTCCATCGTATGCTTGAAAAAGCCCGCAGTGCAATTGCCGGGCTTTTCGATGTTCAGCCGGAAGAAATCATCTTCACCGGCGGATCATCAGAATCCAATTCCATGGCAATCAAAGGCGTACCGCTGGCAGATCCAAAGCGAAAGCATATTATTACCACGCCCATTGAACATTCCAGTATCCTGAACAGCTGTCTGCAGATGGAACGTCTGTTTGGCTACCGCATTACCTGGCTGCCGGTATATCCGGATGGAACGGTCCATGCCGAAGATGTCAAACAGGCCCTGGATGATGACACAATCCTGGTGTCGGTCATGATGGCAAACAATGAAACCGGCGCAGTCAATCCGATTGCCGAGATCGCAGATCTTGTCAAACATCAGTCCCATGCCTATATGCATGTGGATATGACACAGGCGATCGGCAAGGTACCTTGTCCGATGACCAATATCGATCTCGCATCGATCTCAGCCCATAAGATTGAGGGGCTGAAGGGCAGCGGAATACTGATCCGGCGGCGGCATGTCAACATGGAGCCGCTGATATCCGGCGGGGAACAGGAACTTGGCTTACGGGGCGGAACGAGCAATGCGTGTGCAGATATGATGCTGGCCAAGACACTGCGGCTGGCACTGGAACATGAGAAAGAATATACGCCTTATGTACAGCAGCTCCACGATCATCTGTGGCAGGGATTAAGTGCCATGGAAGGAGTAGAACTGAACAGCCCGGAGCACGGTATCCCGGAAACTGTGAATTTCTCCTGTGAACAGATCCCGAGTGAAGTCATGCAGAATGCATTGAATGAAGCAGGCTTCATGGTATCTGCCCGCAGCACCTGCGAGTCAAAGTCCAACAACCCGAGCTATGTACTCAAGGCAATGGGAATGAGTGACCGCAGGGCATCCTGCTGTATCAGAATCAGTCTTTCCTACCACAACACAGAAGCAGAAACAGACGCATTCCTGAATGCACTGAAGGAGATCATCAGACATTATGGTTAAATACGATACCGTACTGATCCGCTTCGGCGAACTCAGTACCAAAGGTAAAAACAGACGGGATTTCATCAAGCGCCTCGACAGCAATATCAAATGGATGCTCAGGGAGTATCCGGATCTGAAGTACCAGCGTACCCATGACCGCATCTACATCAAACTGCAGGATGAAAATCCGGATGAGATTTCCGAGAAGCTGAAGAAGGTATTCGGTATCAGTTCCTTTTCCTTTACCGAGAAGGTGCACTCGGATATTGAAACCATTCAGAATGAAGGACTGCGCATTGCCCAGGAGACTGACCGCAAAACATTCAAGGTTATCACCCGGCGCCATGACAAGACATTCCCGCTCAACAGCGATGGGATCAACCGGGCTGTCGCTTCAGTCATCCTGAAGAATACAGAACTGAAAGTGGATGTCCATCATCCGGAACTGGAAATCCAGATTGAAGTCCATGAAGAAGATACCTATATCACCTATGAAAAGATTCCCGGAGCCGGCGGATATCCGGCTGGCATCAACGGCAAATGTTTATTGATGCTGTCAGGCGGTATTGATTCACCGGTTGCGGCATATGAACTGATGAAGCGCGGCATCCAGGTAGAAGCGGTGCATTTTGCTTCGCCTCCCTATACCTCAGACAATGCCAAACAGAAAGTACTGGATCTGGCCCAGATGGTCAGTATCTACCAGGGCCGCATGAAGGTGCATATTGTCAACTTCACCGACCTGCAGCTGGAGATCTACAAGGCTGCCGGAGATCCATACGCAGTCACGCTGATGAGACGGATGATGTTCCGGATTGCCGAGCAGGTTGCTGAAAAGAACGGCTGTATTGCCCTTGGCACCGGTGAGAGTGTCGGCCAGGTAGCATCCCAGACGCTGGAATCCATTGCCTGCATCAATTCCACCATCCGTATTCCGGTATTGCGGCCGCTGGTCTGCATGGATAAAGTAGAGATTATCAATATGGCACGGAAGATCGGAACTTATGATACTTCCATCCTGCCGTTTGAAGACTGCTGCACGATCTTTGATCCGAAGAATCCGGTCACCAAGCCAACTGAAAAGAAGGCTGTCGGCTATGAGAACAAGTTTGACTGGCAGAAGATGGTCAGCGACTGCGTTGAGCATACGACTGATGTCGTCGTCAGACCGGAAGAGAAAGAGGAAGTGTTCCTCTAAGGGAGAAACCGCCATGTTTGGAAAAAAACACAATCCTGATGTTGTGAATCAGTTTGATCAGATGATCATCCAGGGAAGCAGTGAAACCGAAGGTCAGTTTCTGGATTCCATGAATTCCATTGTGAAACTGGTTGAGAATGAAGACAGTTTTTCCACCAATGACAAACTGAAAATATATGATCTGTTTTCACAGCTTTCCAACTGTTCTCCGTCCGAGCGTACCCGCTACGCAAAGAAAGTCCGCAAACTGCTGAAATAGTTCAAAGTCACTCTTGAATTGAATCATGAAAGAGTGTATCTTTGGGTTATGTTTTTCAAGGGGAAGAGCAAAAACCAGCGAACGCTGTATCGTAACAGATATGCATTGATTACAGGTTTTCATGCCCTTTGGAATACAAGGATTTCCCATGCGGATGGCGTCCGCATGATTTTAACTGAACGGACTGATTTCTATACGGAATCATGGATATGATACGGCCATGACTCCGTTTTTATTTGTTCAATTCAGCAGAGTACTGCTGTGATTGATAGCTTCTACAGGGAAAAGGGAGGAATTATGAAGAAGATTCTACATGCATTGCTCGGTGCGCTTCTATCTGTAAGCATGGCTGCTTGCAGCAGTGCCGGGACCGCCTCAACAGCCGCAGCTGCATCCAGCACAGATTCAGCAACAGGTTCTTCCGATCTGAAGATCGGCGTCATCCTCGTCGGTGATGAGAATGAAGGCTATTCCGCAGCACACATCAACGGCATCAAGAAAGCAGCATCCGAACTTGGAATCAACGATGATCAGATTCTCTGGAAGTATTCCATCGGCGAAACACAGGACTGCAAAGACGCAGCTGACGACCTGGTAGATCAGGGCGCTACACTGGTCATTGCCAACTCCTATGGCCATCAGACCTTCATCCAGGCTGCTGCCGAGGAACATCCGGAAGTGACCTTCGTGTCCATGACCGGCGATACTGCCGCAGATTCCGGACTGTCCAATTTCAAGAATGCATTTACCAATATCTATGAATCACGTTATGTTTCCGGTGTTGTTGCCGGAATGAAGATCCAGCAGATGATTGATGACGGAACACTGACCGAAGAAAACATGCCGGGTTCCTTCACTGCTGACGGTGACATCAAGGTCGGCTATGTCGGTGCATATCCGTATGCAGAAGTTGTTTCCGGCTATACCGCATTCTTCCTGGGCGTCAAGTCTGTTGTTTCCAATGTCCACATGTATGTCGAATATACCAATTCCTGGTTTGATATCAACAAGGAAGGCGAAACTGCCAACTCCCTGACTGCTCAGGGCTGTGTCATCGTCTCCCAGCACGCTGACTCCACCGGAGCTCCGTCTGCAGTTGAAGACAAGTTCACCAATGCAGGCATCACTGCTTACTCTGTCGGTTACAACATCTCCATGCTTGAAGTAGCACCGGATGTTGCACTGACTTCCGCTTCCAATGACTGGTCCGTGTATTACAACTATGCATTCTCCCAGGCACTCAAGGGCGAAGACATCGCTACCAACTGGGCTGAAGGCTATAACGAAGGCGCTGTAGAAATCACTGAACTCGGCACTGCCTGCGCACCTGGCACAGAAGACAAGGTCAATGAAGTCATCGCCGGCATCAAGGATGGCTCTCTGCATGTATTCGATACTTCCACCTTCACCGTTGACGGCAAACAGCTGACTGATGAAGACGGCGTGGATCTTGACTTCGACGGCACTGCTGATATCTTCCCGGTTAAGGATGGCTATTTCCATGAGTCTGATGTAGCTGACGGATATCGTTCTGCACCGTACTTCAATCTCCGCATTGACGGCATTGAAGAGTCCGGCGCAACCAACTGAATCAGCTGAACTAAAATCGATCATTGAGCAGGGGAAACCGCAGATTTGCAGTTTCCCCTATGCCGTTTCAAAAGAGGGGAGAATCACCTATGGAAAATGAATTCGCAGTCCGTATGGTCAATGTCACCAAGACGTTCGGTTCTGTTGTCGCCAACGACTCTGTCAGCCTGGATATCCGCTTCGGCGAAATCCTGTCGCTCCTTGGCGAGAATGGATCCGGCAAGACCACATTGATGAACATGCTGGCCGGCCTGTATTATCCTGATTTCGGAGAGATTTTCATCAACGGAAAACAGGTATCGATTGAAAGCCCGCATGATGCCTATGCACTTGGCATCGGCATGGTCCATCAGCACTTCAAGCTGATTGACGTCTTCAACGCAGTCGAAAATATTGTGCTTGGCGAAACCCGGGCCAATGGCAAGTATGATCTGAAGGCTGCTTCAAAACGTATTCATGAGATCACTGACCGCTATGGATTTGAACTGGACGAAAAGAAAAAAGTATATGAGATGAGTGTTGCGGAGAAACAGACCCTGGAGATTATCAAGGTGCTGTACCGCGGCGCCAACATCCTGATCCTTGACGAACCGACCGCAGTGCTGACACCGCAGGAGACTGAGAAACTGTTCAATGTCCTGCGCGAAATGCGGAAAGACGGCAAGGCTGTTGTACTGATTACCCATAAACTGAATGAAGTGCTGGAACTGTCTGATAGGGTTACGGTATTGCGGCATGGCCAGTATATTTCCACCGTTGATACCTCCAAAGCGACAGAACTGTCACTGACCGAAGAGATGGTCGGTGAAAAAGTCACACTGGATATTGAACGGCCGACACCGGATCACCCGCAGAAGCGTCTGGATATTTCACATCTGACGGTGTACAGCGAAGAAAAACTCAAGACACTGGATGATGTTTCCTTTACCGTATATGGCGGTGAGATTCTCGGCATTGCCGGTATCTCCGGCTGCGGTCAGAAGGAACTTCTAGAAGCAATCGCCGGTCTGCAGATTGTGGAACCGGGTTCCAAGATTGAATTTGATGCACCGGATGGATCTGTAAAGGATCTGGTCGGAAGAAGTCCAAGGGAGATTGCGTCCTATGGCGTCAATCTGTCGTTTGTGCCGGAAGACCGTCTTGGCATGGGCCTGGTCGCATCGATGGGCATGTCTGCCAACATGATGCTGAAAGATTATGAAAAGGGGAAGTCCCCGTTTCTCAACCGCAAGGATCCCCAGGAACTTGCCAGCAGGATCCGTGAAGAACTGGATGTCTCCACGCCTTCCCTGGATACCCCGGTACGCAAACTGTCCGGCGGCAATGTACAGAAGGTGCTGGTCGGACGTGAAATCGCCAGTTCCCCGACCGTGCTGCTGACTGCCTATGCAGTGAGAGGCCTCGATATCACCAAATCCTATACGATCTACGGGCTGCTGAATGAGCAGAAAAAGAAGGGCGTTGCAGTCGTGTATGTCGGCGAAGACCTGGATGTATTGATGGCGCTCAGTGACCGTATCCTGGTTCTGTGCGGCGGCAAGGCCAACGGCATGCTGGATGCCCGTACGGCAACCAAGGAAGAAATCGGCAGACGGATGACCGAACTGCAGGGGGTACAGGCATGAGCGAAACGACCGTGAAACAGAAAGAACCGCTGATCCGGCTGGTGCACCGCGAAGAAGACAACAAGAAGCGCGACTGGCTGATCCGCATCATTGCAGTCATTCTCGGCCTGCTGGTCTGTGCACTGTTTCTGCATAACATTACCCACCTGGATCCGATCGCAGTCTATACGTCCATGTTCAAAGGTGCCTTCGGTACGGAGAGCCGCACCTGGGTTACGCTGAAAGACATGTCACTGCTGCTGTGCATCTCCGTCGGACTTGCGCCGGCATTCAAGATGAAATTTTGGAATATCGGTGCCGAAGGTCAGGTGCTGATCGGCGGACTGGTATCGGCGGCGTGCATGATCTATCTTGGCGGCAAGCTGCCCAACGGCCTGCTGTTGATCCTGATGGCAGTGATTGCCATGATTGCCGGAGCGCTCTGGGGTTTGATTCCGGCACTGTTCAAAGCCAAGTACCGCACCAATGAAACACTGTTTACGCTGATGATGAATTATATCGCACTGCAGCTGGTTGAATTCTATGTCGACGTCTGGGATAAGAAACAGTCCCATTCTGTCGGTGTCATCAATTCTTCCACCAAGGCTGGCTGGCTGCCATCGCTGTTTGGCCAGCAGTACGGACTGCTGGTACTGATCGTATTATTACTGACAGCGCTGATGTATGTGTATCTGAAACGCACCAAGCAGGGTTATGAAATCGCTGTCGTCGGTGAATCTGAGAATACTGCAAGATATGCCGGCATCTCAGTATCCCATGTCATCAAACGGACCATGCTGATCAGCGGTGCCATTGCAGGTCTTGCTGGGTTTCTGGAAGTGGCCGGAGTCAGTCATACAATCTCCAGTGCAACTGCTGGCGGCAGGGGATTCACTGCAATCATTGTCGCCTGGCTGGCCAAGTTCAATTCCCTTGGCATGATCCTGATTACCTTCCTGCTTGCATTCCTCAACCGCGGATCCAACCAGATCGCATCTGACTTCAACTTCAACAAGTACGGTGCCAATATCATTACCGGCATCCTGCTGTTCTTCATTCTCGGCAGTGAGTTCTTCATCAATTACCAGATTGTATTCCGGAAAAAGGAGGCTGTGAAATAATATGACACTGACTTCATTCATTGCCTGGATTTCCGCAGCAGTCACCTTCGGTACGATTATCATGTTCGGTGCAGTCGGTGAGACACTGACTGAAAAAGCCGGCAATTTGAATCTGGGTGTTCCGGGCATCATGTACCTGGGTGCGATTGCCGCACTGTCCGGATCTTACTTCTATGAAACTTCAACCGCCAATCCAAGCGGAGCCGTCAGTGCAGCGATTGCCATTGTATGTGCTGTTGGAGCAGCGATGCTGGGCGGCCTGCTGTATTCGTTCCTCACTGTTACAATGCGTGCCAATCAGAATGTCACTGGATTGACGCTGACGATCTTCGGCGGCGGAATTGCCAACTTCTTCGGCGGATCACTGGTCAAACTGTCCGGCGGTGTCGGCCAGATCTCCGTCAATGCGGCAAGCTCTGCGATCCGTACCAAGATTCCATATCTTTCGACCGCATTCGGCTCTGTCAGTTCGATTTTCTTCTCCTATGGGTTGCTTGCATATGTCGCCATTATCATGGCACTGCTCGTCAACTATGTACTCAAGCATACCAGAATCGGATTGAATCTCAGGGCAGTCGGAGAGAATCCTGCATCGGCAGATGCGGATGGCATCTCGGTCATCAAGTACAAGTATCTGGCGACCATTCTCGGTGCCGGCATTGAGGGCCTTGGCGGACTGTATTACGTCATGGACTATGTCAAGGGCACCTGGGACAACGGCGGCAGCCTGGAGGCACTGGGCTGGCTGGCACTGGCACTGGTGATCTTCACGTCCTGGAAGCCGAAGAATGCAATTCTCGGATCCTATCTGTTTGGATTCTGCTACTGGACATATCTGTATATTCCAAACAACATCTCTGCAGCACTTGCCAAGTTCTTCGGCGCCAGCAGTGTGACTTATATGCAGAACCTGTACCAGATGATTCCTTACATTGTCACAATCATTGTCCTGGTTGTCGTCTCCAAGCGAAGACGGCGGGAAAACCAGAACCCGGAAAGTCTCGGTACCTCTTACTTCCGCGAAGAGCGATAAATCGGGTAGGTGACTGAGGGCGATAGCCCTCAGCCATTTATTCCTCCCACACCACCGGAGAAGCCGTTCGGCGTCCGGCGGTTCAAAGATCCAGCCTCAACTTCATTGAACAATGACATTCTCTG
>JAKVJO010000061.1 GCA_022486935.1 Solobacterium sp.
AACGTTGGAATATGAATCTGTCACTGGTATTGGCGGATCCGCAGCTTATTCCATCTCTGAAGAGACACCTATTCAGATCAACAGCGGGCTGCTTGATACGCAGTCTGCTTTTACATTGTCATTCTGGATCAACCCTTCCGATAACTGGACTGACAGCGTGATCTTCTCCTATGCCAATGAAGACGGGGATTATTTCCAGCTGCTGAACTCCGGCACCAATGCGGATGGCTCCATGCATGGGCTGACCCTGGACTATAAACTCGGCAAAGATGAAACATGGATTGTCGCTGACAGCAATACCGATACGATACAGACCTGCAAGTGGAACTATATTACCGTATCAGTCAGTCAGAAGAACGTAGATGTACTGCTGAACGGCGTCAGTGTCGCTTCCGGTACGATTCCAAAGGAAGTCAAACAGATCAAGCATGCTTCACTGTCCTTCGGCAGTGCAGATTCTTCCGTTTCCGGCCTGCTTCAGGGATTGAACATCCAGCCGACTGCATATACCGCAGATGAGGCAGTTGCCCAATACCGTGAATTGTATCCACAGACACTGCTTGATGCACTCAGCTTTGCCGATACCGAAGATGTACAGGATGACTTCTGGCTGGCACCGGAACTTGGCGATGAAAGCTTCCCCGTTACCTGGACCAGCAGTGATCCGGCAATTGAGATTGTCCGCAACAGCGGAACCATACAGCCTGAGAGTGATGACCGCAATGTCACATTGACTGCTTCATTGACTGCCTATGGAAGAACCTATACGAAAGACTATTCCTTCACCGTGCGGGCCGACAGTGATGCCACTGCCGTATGGCGGGACAGCCTGGCACTGGATCAGGAGTATGATCATCTGATCAATGCCGATACTGATCTGCCTTCCACCGGTAACAATGGTTCAACCATTACCTGGAGCACCGACGCCAACCCGGATTGCACGATTGAAAACAACCGGATCACCAGAACCAGTGATACCGATAAACCTGCCGTGAATATCCACATCCAGATCCAGAAAGGCGATTCGACTGCAAGCCTGGATAAACAGCTTGTTGTCCTGGATGCCTATGCCGGCTATATCCTCTCCTACTTCAATGGCAACTCCGGCAGTGAAGCAGGCAGACTTGCCTACAGCACAGACGGCCTGCACTGGACTGCATTGGAGAATTCCACACTGTTTGATACAAACGGCCTGGGTACCGGAAGTGTAAGAGATCCCTATATCGGAAGAGACGCCGACGGAAACTTCATCATGATCTCCACCGAAGGCTATGACAACCCGAATATCTATGTCTGGCACAGCAATGACCTGATCACCGCAGATGATGTATCCCTGGAGTCAATTGCCGCAACAGATACTGGCAATCATGAATCCGGCACCAGAGCCTGGGCACCGGAGTATACCTACCTTTCATCAGACGGCCTGTATTATATCTACTTTTCAGATCCAACCAATGATCAAGGTACTTCCGGCTATATCTATTACGTCACAACGGAAGACTTCAAGACATTCTCTTATCCAAAGGTACTGTTCGGGCCGGGCTATACGGTCATAGATGCCACCATTACTGCCAATAACGGCAAGTACTGGATGTTCTACAAGGATGAACGCACCGGTGCCTCGACGATCTACTATGCCTCCAGCGATCATCTGACCGATGGCTTCAGCACTGCCTATGATGAAAACTTCATCAGCCTGCACAAGTTCATTGAAGGACCGTTCCTGCTGAAATCGTTTGATTCTGACAGTTATTACCTCTATGTTGACAATTATCCGTACAACCAGTTTCTGGTCGCATCATTTACCACCCTGGGCAAGACCAATGACATCACCTGGCTCAACAGCAGTGACTATACCCTGCCGGAAGAAGATGTCCGGCATGGATCAGCCATTGCCGTCACCCAGGCAGAACTGAATCAGATTATCGCTGCGGCTCAGTAACCGGCAGATAGATGTGCAGGTTCTGAATCATGACATTGAAAAACTGTGCTGGAAACTCATGTGCCACTGGATATAGATTCAGTGACACATTTTTGTTACCGAGGGCGATCAGATCATCAGCAGTGCGCTGGGCAATCTCACAGTCAAACGTGGTATCTTCCGTACCATGGCAGATAATGACCGGTGTACTGGCCAGACTGCTCAATGAACGATATGGATTATCTTCCAGGATCTCCTGCTGTTCCGCTTCTTTTGTACTGGTCATTTCAACCTGCACCCCATGTTCATAACAGCGGTCCAGCAACGAAGACTGTTCCAGATCATTCCAGTCGGCGACACCGCTGACTGGAATCAGTACACTTGGATGATAGCTGCCGCTCATGCCATAGGCATAGGCAATGATTGCGCCGGTTGAAAAGCCTCCCAGTGCGTAGTGTGCCGTATCATAGTGCTCAGCCGTGTAATAGTCCAGGATGGAGTTCAGGTCTTTCATCCCCTGCTCTACTACATCCATGAATACATACGCACCGTCCTGACGCTCCCCATGACCAGGCAGATCAAACGAAACTGCCCGATAGCCGGCTTCTGCAAGTCTGCTGAGAATATAGGTCTCCTGTTCCTTACAGCCGGTAATCCCATGCAGGAAGAAGACAATCGGGGTATTCTTATCTGCATCTTTGGAAGAAACTTCCAGTACTGGTATCGTACTGTTGATCCAGAACTCCCGGTAATTCAGATCCTCGTGCATCGAGGCAACTTCCTGGATACTTTCCTGCGTATCTGCCGGGCGGACCGTCAGATGTTCTGTTTCATCCGGTTCTGCCGTTGCTTCAGCAGAAGCAGACACCTCAAAATCACTGACACTGGCAGTCACTGCGCCAGTGCATCCAGTACACAGTACAAGCATGCAGGATGTCAGGATCCGAAGTGATTTGTTCATATGATAGTCAATCAGCCGCTTTCTGCTTTCTGCGGATGATCAGGATGATCACGGCAGTGCAGATAAAGATGATATTGGTCCAGATCAGTGTGACGGAGATGGAATTGCAATCTGCAGCAGTCACCAGAAGGTTGGACAGAAGATAGCAGGCAATCGTTGAAACCGCTGAACAGATCAGCTGATCATAAGTATGTCGCAGAATGGTAAACAGCTGGGAGAATACCATGGTCCATACCATGGTTACCCCACTCAGAATACCGACATAAAGATACGTATAATACGGTCCCACATCTGCTCCATAGAGTAAGCCGATCACCGGCTCACCAAGGAAGTACACTAACACTTCTGCCAGCAGGCCAAGCCCGGCAGCTCCCGCAAACAGGATAACTACCTGCTTCATGAATGATTTATGATCATGGTTCTGGTAGGCTTCTGCCATATATGGCGCAAATGTATAAATCAGTACGTTGATCACCAGCTGCAGGAAGATGACCATGGTATAGATTGATGTATAGATTCCCAGTGCATCCAGTGAACCGATCGTTTCATAACGCAGCCTTGGAATGGCCACCACTGCAGCCGCAAGCGATTCAAACATCATGATCGGGAAGCACTCTTTGACAATCTTCCAGGTCCCCTGGTTGAAGATGACCCCCTTGATCGATACCCGTTCTTTCACCACCCGCAGATTGAAGAAAACAAATACCAGCAGTGCAAGCACCAGAATCACTGCCAGGCCAATGGCCAGACTGCCTGTGACTTTCAGCGCTGCATAGAACAGTGCAATATAGAGCACAGAACGCAAGATCATGGACTTGGCATTGATATCCATCTGTTTCTGTTCCTGCATGAAGCAGTCCATCAATTCTGTCAGTGCCTCGGCAAACTTAAATGCCGAATAGAGAATCAGAATCAATACCTGGGTGCTGTCATAATGGGTAAACAGCAGCACTGCCACAAGCCCCAGCGCACCGATGCTGATACCGATCAGCCTGGCACCGCAGTATTCCCCGTAGGAGAATTCATGTTTCTGGTCAGAGACAATAAAACTGCGCATGCCCCAAAGTGCAATCGCATACATCGTATTGCCAATGGACATTGCGACAGCGTAGTAGCCGCTCATGGTTGCCCCGAGCATTCTCAGCGTCAGTGCTGAGAGCACCCAGATGGCAAAGTTATAAAGAACCATGCCGGCGGTAGTCCAGCTCAGGTTCTTTTTAAGACTCTTTTGTGCCATCAACTATGGTCTTCTTTCCAAACCGCTTCACAACCAGATTCATGCACAGAAAGTTCAGCGGGAAGTAAATTGGCAGGGAGATCAGTTTCGCCCATAATGTCGGACCATGGAAACAGTCGACAACAATTACGACCATCACTGCAGAAATGATCACGCCCGGAATATAACTGAGCGGAAAGGTTACCGCACTCTTCCAGCTTGGCTTCTGGTGATAGGTAAAGTGAATGTTCATGAAGTAGGAGAATACCATGGACAGCACATCACCCAGCACAGAGGCAATACTGACTGCCACATTACCGGACACAAACAGCATGTATAATCCCTGCGAAATCAGTGTATTGCATACACCGATCATTCCAAACGTCAGGAATTGTTTATTCATGAACTTCTTTTTCAGTGTTTCCCAGATTTTTTTCATTTTGTTTTCCTCAGATACCGCTCTCTATTTTACAGAGAAAGTGATATAACTTCCACTCAAAAAGGCAGATCTGCCCTGCTCTTTGGAAGATTTAAATTTACAAATGAAGTTGTTTTATAAACAATAATCCAATGATGTCCATTGGAAGTGAGCATACTCATTATCAATTCGATCTGTGAAATAATTCATGAATGTTCTTCCCTGTGAACTTTGAGATGGACTTCAAGTATTTCTGCTCTAAAATTGCTTCTTCTTTGGTCAAGCTCCTCATAGTTCCAAACAGGTTATTACCCATTTGCTGACAAGATCCCGGCACAAATGATTTCTGAAGCAACAAATCCGCAAACTCATTATCGCTATTAGTGAATTTTTGACAAATACGCTGATTGGGAAAAAATTTATTCTTTTCGGTTTCAGTTTCAATCGAAAAACAAATTCCATGATTAAGCGAATCTGTCATATTATCATGATTTATGTTCATCACCTAAACCTCCGGCAGTGTCAGTTCTGCCCCTTTCACCATTTCTGTCGTAAGAACAACTATATCAACTATCCATCCCAACAATGTATGCTGTCTGTCTTTATAATAGCCGAAATCCTGCAATCCCCAACATTTTCTGCACAAACTTCTCAATTCATCGATTGATGATTATCGTTTGTTCAATCCACGAATCTGATATAGCTTCGATCATCATAGCTGCACTGTCCAGGATATACCGCTTTGGTCAATGACTGCAGTTTATAGCAGAGCGGGTCTTCCTGGATTATCTTCTGCAGATGTTCTTCTGTTTCCTGCAGCGTATCAAACAGTTCAGGATAGCCATCACTTGCCAGAATGACCATGGTTCCCTTCTGCACTGCGGTACGTTTGATCATGCCTGGATTGATTGGACTGCCGTTCAATACCGGATAGCCAAATGCACTGTCCATGTTTTCAAAAAGATACTGATCTTTGAGATTCTCCTGGATTGCCAGTCTTCCCAGATCATTGTTCAGCAGTGCTTCTGCTGTATTGCCCTTCATCAGTTCTTTTTCCAGTGTGTACTGTCGCAGCATGCCGTTCATCTGGTCAATCCTGCTCTCCTGATGGACTGTGATTTCATTCATCCGGTACTGGCAGTCTCCATACTGGAGAATCTCATGATTCTGATGACTGTACACAATGATGCTGGCCCTGGGAATTTCATTGCCATGGGCATCGTGTTCAATACAGAATCCGTGAATCACCTGATTCAGGCGGTTGAACAGTTCTTCAGCCGCAATATCCTGGGGCATGGCATGCAGCGCAGTACAGAGCAGTTCTGCAGCCATACGGCCGCTTTTCTTTCCGTCATATAGACGGTCAGACTTGGTCGTCACGCCGTCAATGACCGCAATGAAATCATCTGTAGAGACAATGCAGTCTTCACAGCGATCCGGATCATTGAACTTTCCCCTGACAAACGATTCCAGCAGTTTCATAAGCGATCAGAAAATAATTGGGTAGATCATCATCCAGGCATCAAACAGCAGGAAGAATTCCAGCACCCACTGCCAGAATGTCTGCCATTCCAGGAACTTGTAGATATATGCCAGGATCAGCATCAGTGTCATCGGGTTGAACAGAATCTCAAAACCACGGTAATACAGACTTCCAGTCATGCCCTGTGACAGTGCTATGACCGTTAACGGGTTCAGGAATACCACCAGCATCAGGATCATCAATGTACGGATAAAACGGTCTTCTTTTGTCTTGGAAAGGGCAATGACTGCCACAACTCCAGCCCACCGCAGGGCAGTGACCAGAATTCCCAGAAGATCAGAATGCAGAAACAGCTGATCCGCCACTGTATCAGTTACCGGATATGCCTTGAAGTAATCAAGGTAGGATACCGTGCCTTCCGGCAGCACCAGTCTCAGGATCACTGACAGTACAGTCAGTACAACCGGCACAATGATAAAGAAGATCTTGATGGCATGATCAAAGCAGAACTCTTCACTTCTTGCGATAAAGCGTCTTGGCTTCTTGCGGTAGCGGTAAGTCAGATACCAGCCATAGAAGATCAGGATTGCCCAGGCCAGGAAAGGATACTTCGGGCAGAGATACAGGAATGCATAGAATACCAGCGGTATGACAAACGTCAGTGTATCAAACAGGGAACGGATCTTGCGGATTGAAAACAGATACACCACAAAGACATACAGCATCTCCACTGCCAGGAAGATAAACGGCTTGGAACATACCATTCCAGCAGAGATCGTAAACAGGATCAGGTACTTGATCTGTTCGTTTCCTTCTTTGAGATAGGAGTACATGGTAAATACCGTCAAGGTCACAAAGAAAATGCGGAACAGTTCACCGGAAGACGCAAAGGTCGTTGTAAAGTTGCCGCTGAATAACAGGAATACGGCAATACACAGTGCCAGCCACTTGTTTCTCAGATGGAAACTGAAGACAATATTCACCACCAGCATTGCGGTCAGTGCATAATACAGTGCTTCCTCAAAGTACGTCAGATACAGGGCATTGGCATTCAGCACCGGATTCAGTTTAGTAATGAAATAATTGAATACTGCTGTAAAGCTGTAATAACCCTGGAACCGGATGGATTCCGTATCCTGGATGATGGCGATGTCAGTTCCGCCCATCCGTTTGACCAGTGTCAGCACAAAGAATGCCGTATAGGCAATGACTACCAGGGTGCGCCAGCGGAATAACTTCCGGAATACTTCTTTGAACTGCCAGATGGTAAGCCCCAGGGCAAGAAACAATACCAGCCCGGTCACGACCGCATTCCACATAAAAGGCAGTTCTGCCAGCTGGGCCGGGAAGTACCCCAGTTCCAGAATCGTCAGAAGGACGGCAAAGCCAATCGGTGCAGAAAACCCGAATGACTGGATCTTCATCAGTTTTTGCGCTGCAGTGCCGACTCCTTCACACAGGATCAGCACCAGCACCGCCAGAAACACTGCTGTTTTCACGGTGTAATAATACCCCTCTTCTCAAATCAACGCTGTCATTGTACCGCAGCACTGCAAACCTGAAAAGAGAACCGGATTCCTGTAATGGAACCCAGTTCTCAAAATTCATTTATTGTTGGTGATTCCCGAATCAATATTCAGGCATCTGTGCTGCCGGAGCAGCCGGTGCTTTTTCCGGAATCTGGGCAACTGCAGCTTCAGTTGTAATGAACAGACCGGAGATGCTTGCGGCATTCAGCAGTGCAGAACGGGTAACCTTGGTCGGGTCAATGATACCGGACTTGAACATGTCAACCCATTCACCGCTCTTGGCATTGAAGCCGAAGTTCTTCTTCTGGCCAATCTGCTTCTCGTAGATCTCATTGCCGTCATAGCCGGCATTCTCAGCAATCTGCTCAATCGGTTCCTTGAGGGCATCCAGTACAACATTCATGCCTCTCTGAACATCAGTCACATCAGACTTCAGGGTATCCTTGACATCCTGATATGCTTCAACCAGTGCCAGTCCGCCGCCGGTCACAACACCTTCAGCGACAGCTGCCTTAGTTGCATTGAGTGCATCTTCAATGCGGAGCTTCTTGTCTTTCAGTTCTGTCTCAGTGGTAGCACCGACCTTGATCAGTGCAACACCGTTGGTCATCTTGCCAAGACGTTCCTGGAGCTTCTTCTTGTCATAATCAGACTTGGTGTTTTCAATGGCAGCGCGGATTTCTTCTGCACGGGCAGCGACATCAGCCTTCTTGCCCTTGCCGCCGATGATCGTAGTCTTGTCCTTGCCGACAGAGACCTTCTTGGCAGAGCCAAGATCAGCGATCTTCATATCAGCCAGGTTCATGTTCAGATCCTTGGCAAAGAACTTTGCGCCGGTCATGCAGGCAATATCAGCGAGCATGTTCTTGGAGTTGTCACCGAAGCCAGGAGCCTTGGTAGCAACTACATTGAAGGTGCCGCGGAGCTTGTTGATGATCAGGGTGCTCATGACTTCATTGTCATAGTCATCTGCGATCAAAAGCAGTGCACGGTTGGACTTGACAACTTCTTCAAGAATCGGCAGGATGTCCTGAATCGTGTTGATCTTCTGATCAGTTACCATGATCAGCGGATTTTCCAGGGATACTTCATTCTTATCGTGATCAGTGACCATGTAAGGAGATACATAGCCCTTGTCATACTGCATGCCTTCTGTCATTTCAAGAACAGTCTCGAAGGACTTGGATTCATCAACGTTGATGACGCCGTCCTTGCCAACTTTGTCCATTGCCTCGGCAATGATCTTGCCGATCTCTTCATCACCGGATGAAACAGTGGCAATGTTCTTGATATCTTCACTGGTGCTGATCTTGTGGGAATTCTTCAGAAGATCATCAGCGACTGCGTGAGCAGCCTTGTCAATGCCTTCTCTCATCAGTACCGGGTTAGCGCCCTTGTCAACTGCCTTCAGGCCGTTGGTGATCATTGCCTGAGCAAGCAGTGTAGCGGTGGTTGTACCATCACCGGCAGACTCATTGGTGTTGTTGGCAACTTCATATACCAGCTTGGCGCCCATATTTTCAAACTTGTCTTCGAATTCAATTTCCTTGGCGATTGTAACACCGTCATTGGTGATCAGCGGTGAGCCATAGGACTTTTCCAGAACGACATTGCGTCCCTTCGGGCCCAGTGTAATCTTGACTGCATCAGCCAGCTTGTTAACGCCATCCAGCATCTTGCTGCGGGCGTCTTTGGAATACTTGATTTCCTTAGCCATAGTAATTTCTATATCTCCTTTTTTAGATTATTTCTCAACAACTGCCAGAATATCATCTGCCTGGATCAGCAGAAGATCCTTCTTGTCTACAGTGATATCAGTTCCGGAATACTTCTTGTAGATGACCTGCTGGCCCTTCTTCAGTTCTACCGGGATCAGCTTGCCGTCTTCAACCTTGCCTGGACCAACTGCAACAACGATACCATTGCTTGGTTCATCCTTAGGCTTGCCAGTCAGAATGATTCCGCTCTGGGTCTTAACTTCTTCCTTGCATTTCTCAAGTACAACATAATCATGTAATGGCTTTAACATTATTTATACGACCTCCTGTTATTAGCACTCATATGTTATGTCTGCTAACACAAAGCATTATAAGCAGGCACTGTCACTCTGTCAATATGAGTGCTAAAGATTTCTCCGGGAAATTTTCGACCGTTCAAAAGTAATCTGGTCATTTCAAAATCGCATTCAAAATATCGAGAAAATTACTGCTGCTTTTCTGCTTTGTGCAGATTCGATGATGCAGTCTTATATCCACCTGATTCCAATCTGTTGACACACTCCGAAAATATGCAATTGCTTCACTTCGTTTGGCTGAATCACGTACTTTTCTTCCAAGCAGCACCTGTTCAATATCCGGATTCATCCATACAAGATGGTAACCATGCGCTTTGCAGTAACCGGTGATTTTTTGATTGAGCAATGCCTGCTCAGAATTCAGATTCGGATAATCATAGTCCAGCACCATTATGACGGCAGAAATGGAATAAACCTTTTTGGCTGCCTTGATCATCAAATTTGCTTTTTTTGAAATACTGCACGCTTTTGTCTTGGTGGCCAGCGGCAGATAATCAATTTTTATATCCGTTCGATCTGTCACATCATAATAATGTTCCAGCAGTTTCTGCAGATATAGCTGATCGCTTACAGCAGATTCGCATATCACCACAAGGTGTACGCTCATTTCCCCTTCTCCCCAAACACGCCTAGAAAGCTTTCCGGAGTTACGTTAAACGGAATACTCTGGATATATCCGCTGGTATACATCTTTCTCGCCTTGTAGTTGCCGTTTTTAATCCAAGGAACAATCATGCCATCTCTCGAGATAAAATCCAGGGAATGCGACTGACGCTGGAGAATATCCATCGGCCCGGCATTGTGCGCTGTAAAGCATAATTGACCAGGGCAGTAATTCAGCACATATTCAATCAGCCGGGAAAGATAAATATCATTCAGATTTGCGTCGAAATCATCAATGAACACGATACCGCCTTTTCCAACCGCATCCAGATAACTGTACAGTTTCACCAGTTTCTTGATTCCTGTGCTTTCATATTCCAGACTGATTTTGTATTCCGGATAGACAAATATCTTGTCGATGTAATAACTGTCTCTATCCTCAGTCTTCTTAAGATCAATTCTTTTCAGGGATGGCTTAAACAGCTTGATGAATTGTTCAGTCTCTGCAATCTGTTTTTCATACTGTGAGAGTGACTTCTTGGGAACCCGATCCATTTCCACATTCAGTTCAAACTGCTGATCCATACGCAGTACTTCTTCATAGGACTTTGACAGATCACCGATCTTGAAATGATTGTTCATATGTCGGTCTGACTGTTCCGTATAGATTGAAAGACCTGCAATGAAGCCGAAGAAGTCTGTCCAGTCTGGATTCAGATCATTGATTGTCCCGGATTTCCGGTTAAGCTGATCCATATTGAGTTTCAAGATTGTGATCATGAAAGACTGCATGTCCAGAAGATTCATTGTCAGTTTCTGCAGATTCTCAAAGCAGCTTTCCGATAGTCCATCCCTCTGAAGAGCACCATCCTCCGCCTTCAAGAGAATTCGTTCGTTGCTTGAATAGTAACGGTTGTACTGGCACAGGCACTCTTTCTTCAGTTCATATCTGTTTGTCTTGTCATTGAATGAAATACAGATTTCATGGGAATAGCGTTTTATTGGCCCGGTCTGATCAAGCATGATGAACTCAACACAGAACTGAAACTGCCTGCTTTTTTTGTGAATCAGGTTCAACAGATCTTCCTGCGTGGACTTCTGACTCAGATAATCCGGCATGATCATCAGATTGCGGTAGATTTCAATCGCATTGATGATGGCTGATTTTCCGGTGCCGTTCTCTCCATAGATCGCCTTGACGTTATTGCCGGATACCACAAAGGAAGAATTGATTCTGCGATTGCAGAATTCCAGTTCAATTGGTGTATCGATACACTTGATTCCAGACATTCTGATCTTTGAAATAAAGAATTGCATGGCCTTCTCCTCTCATTTCTATTTTATACTATTTGTATATTTCAAATATATTATAGTTGATCTGTACCAACTGTAAAGAGCAGCAGAAACAACAATTGCTTTGCCTGCTGCCTGCGCAATCCATTCATCACCAAAGCACTTATGACGCCATTCCGATCCAGGCTGTTTGAAGTCGTTGTATAATGATAAGCATTGTGAGGATTGATCATGCGCAGTCTTAGTCTTACCTTGTTTCAAGATACTGAATTGCTTCCGCTGCTGCTGGTAATGGCCGCTGCAGCCACTCTGATCGTACTGTTCTTTAAATATGCACC
>JAKVJO010000062.1 GCA_022486935.1 Solobacterium sp.
TATTGACTCCTCTGATGGCTATACCGTATTCCAGAAGAAGACCATTGAATGGGTCAGGGAAAAGTACGGCGATTCCGTCAAGATCGGTGCCGGCAATATCGTTGACGGCGAAGGATTCAGATATCTTGCTGAAGCGGGTGCTGACTTTGTCAAGATCGGTATCGGCGGCGGTTCCATCTGCATTACCCGTGAGACAAAGGGGATCGGCAGAGGCCAGGCAACTGCAGTCATTGAAGTATGCAAGGCAAGAGATGAATACTTCAAGGAAACCGGTATCTACGTTCCGATCTGCAGCGACGGCGGCATTGTATATGACTACCACATCGTGCTGGCACTTGCCATGGGTGCAGACTTCGTCATGCTGGGCAGATACTTCTCCAGATTTGAAGAAGCACCGGGTGCCAAGATGATGGTCAACGGCAACTATGTCAAAGAGTACTGGGGCGAGGGCAGCAACCGTGCCAGAAACTGGCAGCGTTATGATCTCGGCGGAGACAAGAAGAAGCTCTCCTTTGAAGAGGGTGTTGACTCCTACGTTCCATATGCTGGAAGCCTGCATGACAACGTTACGATCACCACTTCCAAGGTCCGCTCCACCATGTGCAACTGCGGTGCCCTGAACATTCCTGAACTTCAGGACAAGGCAAAGCTTACCCTGGTCAGTGCGACTTCCATTGTGGAAGGCGGCGCTCATGACGTCATCGTCAAGAAGAAAGACGCTGAATACAACAAGTAATCAAGACTTGCAGAAGAAGAGCCGAATCAAAAAGACTCTTCTTTTTCATGGAAGAGTCTCGAATTCAGAACTTTGATAACTACAGCGGCTGATTGTTCTGGATGGATGTCTTGAGTCTTGCAAATACAGCTGCCTCACCATCTTCGGCGATCATGCGCAGGATCTTTTCAAGCTCTTTCTGGGTGTTTGGGTGCATGTATCCGGATTCCTTCTTATTCAGGTAGTATTCCAGTGCACTGCTTGAAGTGTAGTGCTCTTTCAGGTAGGTGTGGCTTGCGGCAACCCGGTCACATACCATCTCCACAAGATAGCGGTAGGGCATCTCAATCGGCTGAAACACGCCGTTGATCGTATCATACCAGTATTCCCAGTGATGGCGGTTATGGCCCTTATGGTGGAGCCAGCCAGGCGAATAGCCTTTCAGTTCCTTTTCATAGGCATAGGGAGAACGATAGCCCTGGTAATACTTCACACTGGGCCAGAACTCAGAAGGGCTGTACTTTGACAGATCATGCGTCAATCCCTGACGGTAAAGGCCGCAGGCAAAACAGTTCTTCCGTACCATGGCACGGTGAGTATGTACCGTTTTCAGGTGGCCGAAGAGCCGCTGAATAAAACTGAGTTTGATTTGTCTGCCGTTACTCATACGGAAGGTATTCTAAACCATGCATTCTTATGGCGCAACACACACAATATCAGGTAGAATGATACCTGCAAAAATGATAAAATATTGATCGAGAGGTAATTCATGAACCGTCGTCAGAACAGAGAAAAAGCAATGGTCTGTGTATATCAGTATCTGATCTTTCCCAGAGATGAAAAAGATCTGATTAATGATAACTTTGAACAGGCCGAAATTCAGGAAGACAGCTACATGATGGATGTCATCCATCAGGCAATTGATAACCGTGAGCGTTACGCAGGATATATTGACAATGTCCTGGATGATTGGAAATTTGACAGGCTTGGTGCAGTCGAGCAGGCATTGCTTTTACTTGGCTGTGCAGAGTTTGATCTCAAGCAGATTGAAATGAACGTCATCATTGATGAATATGTAAGACTTGCCAAGACATACTGTGATGGAGATTCCTATAAGTTAATAAACGGAGTTCTGGATAAGATATGAGCCAGAATGTCGTAACAGTCTCTGCACTGGTGCGATACCTTAAGAGCAGGCTGGAACATGATGCAATGATTCAGGGAGTGCTGGTCGAAGGTGAGATCAGCAATTTCAGCAGTTATCGTTCCGGTCACTGGTACTTCAGTCTGAAGGATTCCGGGGCCCAGATCCGCTGTGTCATGTTTGCGTCGAGCAACCGCACCGTTTCCTTTTCACCCAAAGATGGTGACAAGGTGACTGTCCGCGGTGATATCTCCGTGTTCGAATCACGGGGAGAGCTGCAGCTGCTGGTCACTGGCATGAAGCTATCCGGCATCGGCGATCTGTTCCTGCAGTTTGAACAATTGAAGAAGAAGCTGGCAGAAGAAGGACTCTTTGATGAAGCCCACAAGAAACCGATTCCTGCCTATCCATTTAAAATCTGCCTGATCACCGGTAAGAATACAGCCGCAAGGGCAGATGTGCTGAATACCGTATCAAGACGCTGGCCGCCGGCTCAGATCTATGAGTTTCCGGTACTGGTACAGGGAAAAGAGAGTGCCTCACAGATCATCAAGGCGCTGAACGACGCAGACGGGATGGGCTTTGATGTCATCCTGCTGGTCAGAGGCGGCGGATCAATTGAAGACCTGTGGTCCTTCAATGACGAACAGCTGGCCAGGACAATCTATGCGCTGAAGACACCGATCATCACCGGAGTCGGTCATGAAGTGGACTTCACGATCGTTGACTTTGTCTCAGACTTACGTGCACCAACCCCAACCGGTGCAGCCGAACGGGCAACACCGGATATCCAGGAAGTTCAGTCCAGACTGATCAATTCCAGAATCCGTCTGAACAATGCTATGAAGAAGATCATGACAGATGCCGGACACAGACTGCAGACAGACGCTGATCGAGCGATCTTCCGCAATCCGGAGAAACTGTACAGTGAGCAGCAGCTGCATCTCAATGCATTGTCCATACAGCTTGAACATGTATTACAGACCCGGACCCGGCAGCTTCACCAGAAACTGGATCAGACCAAGAACCAGCTGCTGAATGATGCAGGTGTTCTGACGAAGACACAGCAGATGCGGCTTTCACAGAACCAGCTGAAACTGATCAACGAAACCAGAAACTGCCTCAATGCGTCTGAAGCACAGCTTGGCAAAGATGCCGGTATGCTGGATGCCTATTCACCGCTGAAAGTACTGCAGCGCGGATACAGTGTCGTCATGAAGAACGGCAGGGCAGTGAAATCAACAGAGCAGCTGCAGGAACAGGACAGCGTACATGTGCTGCTTGGTAATGGATCCTTTGAAGGCAGTGTTACAAAAGTAAACCAGGGAGAATAAAGATGGCCGCAAAAAAAGAAAAGACATTTGAAGAAAACATGGATCGGCTGGAAGAGATCATCAGTGAGTTGGAACAGAATACCAAGCCGCTGGATGAGACAATCGGCCTGTTTGAAGAGGGCCTGTCACTGGTCAAAGTATGCGATGAAAAGCTGAAAGGCTTTGAAGCCAAAGTAGAAGAGATTTCAAAACAGAGCGGAAGTGATTCTGATGCGGATTGATGAACTGTTAAAGACAAGGATGGAAGAATGCACCAATTCCCGTGTACAGCAGGCAATGGAATATTCTCTGCTGGCCGGTGGCAAACGGATCCGTCCGACACTGCTGTATGAAACCGTCAAGGGCTATGGATTGAATGAGGCCTGTGCAGATGAATTCGCATGTGCGCTCGAAATGATCCATACATACTCTTTGATTCATGACGACCTGCCGGCAATGGATAACGATGATCTGAGAAGAGGCAGACCAACCTGCCATAAACAGTTTGATGAAGCAACTGCAATTCTGGCCGGTGACGGATTGCTGACGTATGCATTCAAGACGGCATCCCTGAGTCATCAGAATCTATCTCATGTCGTAACATGCATGAAGATCCTGGCAGATATGGCTGGACCGGACGGCATGGTGTTGGGACAGTGTCTCGACATGCAGGAAGAAGCACATGTCACAGACTGGCAGGCACTTCGGACAGTTCATCATTTCAAGACCGGCTGTCTGCTCAGCGCACCGCTGATGATCGGCGCAGTTCTTGCAGATCAGGATGAGCACACGGTGGAGCAGTGGAAAGAAACAGGCATGACACTGGGCCTGGCATTCCAGGTACAGGATGACTGGATGGATGTCAGGGAAACACCAGAGCAGCTCGGCAAGAGCAATTCCGATGCCCGCAATGAGAAAGTTACCAGCGTTACTCTTTTAGGGGAAGAGAAGGCAAGGGCACTCATGAATGATCTTTATGAGGAGAGCATTGCCAGAATCGAGCGTACAGGGGGATTTGAATCGAGTTCCATGGTCAGTTATATCAAACAGATTCAGAACCGGACGAAGTAGGAGGTTTCCCCAATGGATCTCACCAAGATTCAAAATCCCGAATTCTTAAAAACAATGACCGTTCCTGAGATGAATGAACTCGCTCAGGAGATCAGAGTTTTTCTGATCAATAATATATCCAAAACCGGCGGTCACCTGGCCAGCAACCTCGGTGTTGTTGAATTGACGATCGCCCTGCATTATGTGTTTAATTCGCCGGAAGACAAGATCTTCTTTGATGTCGGACACCAGAGTTATACCCATAAGATCCTGACTGGTCGGGCCAAGGATTTCCCGATGCTCAGACAGTATGAAGGGCTTTCCGGATTTGAAAAACGCAGAGAGAGCGAACACGATGTCTGGGAGGCCGGGCATAGTTCCACTTCCCTCAGTGCAGCCCTTGGCATGGCAGTTGCCAGAGACCTGAACCATGAACATTATGATGTGGTTCCAGTGATCGGCGATGGTGCACTGGGCTCCGGCATGTCCATGGAAGCACTGAATCAGATTGGTTCAGAGAAGCGCAAGCTGATTATCATCTTCAATGACAACAACATGTCGATTTCCAAAAACGTCGGTGCACTCACCATGGGCTTTGCCAAGATGCGGGCGGCCAAGACCTATAACGAACTGAAGTCCAACATGAAGACCTCGCTGTCCAAGAATGAATTCGGCAAGGTCATGTACCGCGGACTGAAGAACTTCAAGGACGGCATCAAGGAACAGGTCATTGATACCGGCATCTTCGGTGATTTCAATCTGGAATACATGGGACCGGTTGACGGACATAATATCAGAAATCTGATCCGTGTACTGACGGTTGCCAAGGAACATGACGGACCGGTCGTTGTCCATGTGATGACCCAGAAGGGCAGGGGCTATACCCCATGCGAGCGTGATACCTCCGGAAGATGGCACGGAGTTGGACCGTTTGATGTTGCGACAGGCACTTCCCTGCATGAAACTCCGGAAGGCTACAAGTCCTGGTCCAAGGCGATTGCGGATGACCTGGAAGATGAAGCAGATCACAATGATGACATCATCGCAATCACACCGGCAATGATTACCGGCAGTGCGCTCGAGCATTTCTTTGCAAAATATCCGGATCGCAGTTTTGACTGCGGGATCGCTGAGGAACATGCGGCAACCTTTGCGGCAGGACTTGCAGTGTCCGGCAAGCGTCCGTTCTTATCCATCTACAGTTCATTCCTGCAGCGTGCCTATGATCAGATCAATCATGATATCTGCCGGATGGATCTTCCGGTTGTCATTGGAATTGATCGGGCAGGACTGGTTGGCGGTGATGGCGAAACCCATCATGGCGTATTCGATATCGGACTGCTGAAGCCGATTCCAAATATCATTCTGTCACAGCCAAAGGATGCCCAGGAAGCCAGAGATCTGATGGCTGCAGCGTTTGCACAGCCACATCCATTTGCGATCCGCTATCCGAAGGGCGAGATCCCATGCCCGGAACACCTCACGCCCAATCCGGTAAAGATTGGAAGCTGGCCGGTGTACCATGATGATTCTGATAACAAGGTCATTGTGCTCAGCTATGGTCCGGAGGTTGATAAGATCCTCGACAAGGTAACCATCAACAAGCTGCCGGTCACGGTTGTCAACTGCCGGTTCTTCAAACCGATTGATACAGATCTGATCCAGCAGATTGCCAAGCGCAATCTTCCGGTGATTGTCTATGAGACAGATATGAAGGAAGGCGGCGTCGCCGCAAGTATCCTGGAGTATCTCTCTGATCATAGGATTGAATTGAATCTGACCAGATTCGGCATCGGTGATGAATATATGATGCAGGGGGCCAATAACCAGCTGCGCAAGTCTATCGGCGATGATCTCAACTCGCTGTTTGAAGAAATCAACTCACATCTGCAATAATTGAATCCAGAAAGGGGAATGGATATGCTCCAACACCTGTATATCAAAAACTTCGTGCTGATCAGTGAACTGAATCTCGACTTTAACAGCGGGTTCAGTGCGTTCATCGGTGAGACCGGTGCCGGCAAGTCCATTCTCATTGATGCAATCTCCCTGCTTGGGTCAGACCGTGCCAGTGCTGCCTTTGTCGCAAAGGGAAGCACGCAGGCAATCGTGGAAGGAACGTTTGATCTTTCAAAGGATGGCCATGCCCTGGAAGTATTGAAGAATGCCGGCATGGAAGCTTCTGAAGAAGGAACAACCTTCACCCGTGAGATTTCAGCCACCGGCAAGAGCACTGCCCGCATTGATCATCGCATCGTGACATTTGCGCTGATGAAAGACTGCCTGAAGTATGAAATTGATATCCACGGACAGCGTGATAATCAGTATCTTCTGAATACTGCGGAACATGTCCATCTTCTGGATGAGTATCTGCAGGACGCACCGATTCTTCAGAAGGTACATGATACCTACCAGGTATGGCATGTATTGAACGAAGAAAAGAACCAGGCACTGAAGGAAACCTACAACGAGAATGATCTCGAATATTTCAAGTATGAGATCGAAGAGATTGAACAGGCTGATCTGCACATCGGCGAAGATGAAGAACTGGAACTGCAGGAAAAGCAGTACAAGGCAGTCAAGAATTCCTTTGACCGATTGAATGAAATCGTCAATGCCTATGACAATGACCTCTCTGATCCGCTTCACGAACTGAATAAACTGGTGCAGTCACTCGACAGTGATCTTGCCCTGGAAGAAGCCAAGACCAGTATCAATGATTCCTTCTACGCCATGGGCGATGCAGTGGATACGCTGCGTAAGGCACTGGACTCCATGGATCTCAGCGAAGATGATATCAATGAAATGGAAGAACGTCTCTTTTTGATTCAGAAACTGAAGCGTAAATACGGAAACAGTATCCAGGCGGTGCTGGACCAGAAAGAAGAACTGGAAAAACAGGTTGCGATCATTTCAAACCGCAATGAATATCTTGCGAAGATGGATCAGAAGATCGCAGCGGCATTGAAATCCTATTCTGCATCAGCAGCTGAATTGAGTGCTGAACGGAAAAAGGGCAGTGCGAAACTGGATCATCTGGTTGCCGCAAATCTCAAGGAACTTGTCCTTCCAAATGCACGGTTCCATACCGAGATCAAAGCATCCAAACCATCTTATGACGGCAGCGATCAGGTTGAATTCATGATCTCCATGAACCCCGGCGAAGATCTCAAACCGCTTGCCAAAACAGCCAGCGGCGGCGAACTTTCCAGACTGATGCTGGGGCTGAAAGAAATCTTTACCAGACTGGAAGGAATCCAGACGGTCATCTTTGATGAGATTGACAGCGGTGTCAGCGGACCGGTAGCCGGTGCGATTGGCCAGAAGATGCACACACTTTCCAAAGACTGCCAGGTATTCTCCGTCACGCATCTTGCACCGGTGGCAGCCTGTGCAGACGAGATCTACTTTGTTTCAAAGTCCTCTGATAAAACACATACACACACTAATGTCAGCTGCCTGAACAAACAGCAGAGCATTGAACAGCTGGCAGTAATCGCCTCAGGCAGTCTTACAGAAGCATCCATGAACGCTGCCAGAGAACTGTATGAACGGAGCAGACACTGACGATGTCACGTGTCTACTTTCATATTGATCTGAATGCATTCTATGCCAATGCGGAATGTCTTCTGGATCCAGGCCTGAAAGGCAAGCCGATTGCAGTTGCCGGAGAGACCAGAAGAAGTGTCGTATCAACTGCCAGCTATGAAGCCAGGGAGTTTGGTGTCCACTCTGCAATGCCGGTATCTGAAGCAGCCCAGCGCTGTCCCCAGCTGATTCTTGTAGAGCCGCATTTTCATTATTATTCCAGTCTGTCACAGCAGTTTATTGCGATTGTCAGATCCTATACAGATGAAATTGAGCAGGCATCCGTTGATGAATGCTATGCCGATATGACCGATGCCATTATGAAGTATGCCCACCCATTGGATCTTGCATGGAAGATCCAGCATCAGATTCTGAACGAACTTGGTTTACCGTGTTCCATCGGCGTCGGCCCCAATATGTTTCTTGCCAAGATGGCTTCAGACATGAAGAAGCCGATGGGAATCACCGTGCTCAGGATCCGGGAGGCAGAGACCAAGCTGTGGCCGTTGGCGATCGGTGAAATGCGCGGCGTTGGCAATAAGACCGTACCGCTGCTGGAAGAACTTGGCATTCATACCATCGGTGATCTGGCCAACTTCAAAGATGTCGAATCACTGCGACCCATCTTCGGTAAGAATACGGAGATGATGATCCGCCGGGCCCATGGCTATGATGACCGCACAATTGTCAAAGAAGCAGATTCCAAGTCCATGGGTGTATCAGAGACTTTCCTGGAAGATGTCACTGACTATGATGAGATCAGAGGATACTTCCGTGAGATGTCACGGAAACTGTCCGGCCGTCTGAGAAGAGAAAACAAAATCGGATCACTGGTTTCAATTCGGATCAAATACTATGATTTCCAGATCGCTGACCGTTCCCGCAAACTGCCGCAGCCAATCTATAAAGCAGATGATCTGTTTGTACAGGCAATGGATCTGTTCGACGCAAACTGGGAAGGGGATCCGGTCCGTTTGACTGGGTTGTCCCTGAGTGATTTTGCGAGTGATGAGGCAGCAGCTGTTCAGATCAACCTGTTTGACCCGGTAGATGAACAGCGGGAAGAAACCGACAAAATCATGAAAGACCTGAACAAAGAACTGTCCAGCGGAATTAAACTGAAGCGTGCTTCTGCCATGCTCAAGGATCATAACTGAATATGGACATCGATAAAGCACTGAGATCATTTCTGACAGAGATCAATGTCAACGAAGGCAAGTCCATGCATACGGTATCTTCCTATCATGAAGATCTGAACCAGTATGTCGACTATCTGAAGCAGCAGCAGATCACTGATACAAAAGACATTGATGATGGACTGATTGAGTCCTTTCTTGCATTCCAGAATCAGATCAAGAAGACATCATCCATTGCCCGCATGTCAGCCTCCATCCGTTCCTTTCATCACTACGTCGCTGAGCGCTATGAAGAATCTGATCCGTCATTGATCATGGAAGTACATCACGGAGGCAGAAGTCTGCCGATCTTTGCGACCGTGGATGAGCTGAACCGCCTCATGGATTCCTTTGATGACAGCGATCCACGCCAGCTTCTCGATCATGCAATCCTGGAATTGATCTACAGCTGCGGTCTGCGGGTTTCAGAAGCCTGCAATATGACCTGCAACAGGCTTGATTTGGATATCGGGATTGCCAGAGTGCTTGGCAAAGGTAACAAGGAACGCGAAGTTCCAATTGCCAAAGGCAGTATTGCAGTATTGAAGCAGTACCGGGATATTGTCCGTCCGGTATTTGAAAAAGGGCGGACCAACCTGTTCTTTATCAACCGTCTTGGAAAACCGATCACCAGCAAGCATGTTGAAGTGCTGATGCAGAACAAATGCCGTGACCTGAATCTGCATAAACATCTGACTCCGCATAAACTGCGGCACAGCTATGCGACACACATGCTGCAGGGGGGCGCTGACCTTCGAAGCATTCAGGAAATGCTGGGTCACAGCAATATCGGAACAACTGAGATCTATACCCATGTCCAGAATGAACAGGTATTCAGGGACTACAATGAATACAATCCTGAAGAAGACGCCAGTCATCTGGATATTAAAATTGATCCAAAGAAGTTCAAGAAGGATGATGACAAATAAAGTTGCAGATGCAACTTTATTGATTTCGGGAAAAGCAGGGGATCTGTATTACTTTTCTGTGACCACAAGATCGGAAAATGATTGACAGTATTTAACCTCATTTATGAAGCAATCCAGGAACAATTCATTCTGATCCGGTATTGATGAGGATCGGTGTATCAATCGCCGGATAAGGCCTGCAGCCGCTTCCAGCAGCGGATCAAACACAATGCATCGGTAGCAAAGCAATCCATAAATTAACTTTAAAATGATTCGCAGCTGCACTGACTGACGTCAAGATCATCAATAGAGAATGATGAGATTCGCTGTGAGCCGTTTAGAATTCGAAAGATGGATGATGATCCATCTGATCACGTCACAGACGATCATGTTCAGCCAAAACAGGACAGAGAGAGGATATTTATCCATCTGAGACAGCTCTTACAGAACATGACTCAGTCGTATCCAGCCGAAGTCCATGGATCACAAAGCGAATATATGACTGTGAATGGTTTGGCTGCTGTAAGAGATACCGGGCTATCGTATTTAAAACGGATGCTCAGAATTGTCAAACAACAACAGCGTTATTACACAGCCAGAGGGTGATGATTGCCTCTTTATATCGATACATAAAAATCGCATAACATATATTATGCGTTGGAAGTGCGGTAAATGCACATTGCTTAGCTACCGGGGTTTTTCCATTTTTCTTGGATTATGTACTCAACAATTTCTTCTACAGATTGACCAGTTTCCAATAAATCAAATCTAGGAATAATCACATCTTGTTTGTCGTTAACATTAATCAGAGAAATAGAAGATTTACAATACTGACCATGAACTAAAATAAATCGTTTGAATATTTTGGAATTGATTTTATTGATGTTTAAATTACTGTAAAGGAACTTACCTCCCCTTTTCACTTTAGCGGATTTTGCTTTTTGGGGAGAATCCACAATATTATTGTGGTATAGATTTGACTTATTTTTATTGAAAGTATATTTGCTGTATTTGCAGTAACAAAGAACATTATCACTTTTTTTGTATTCAATACGTCGCTGTGGTTTTTCACTATCATAGATCAAAGTACAAGGTTTGAACATTTTTTGATCAGAACTAGATAAAACGAGTCCTATAAATTTTCCGATATTGTTTTCAATTTTAAAACATGTATAGTCTGAGTCAATTTGAGATACTGATGCGGTTACAGATTTTATCTGAAGTATAACGACAATGTTCTAGAATAGAAAAAATTTCATCGAAATGTATCACTCGATTTATAAACCAATTGACTTCATCAGTATCCGGAGATTGTTTGATGGATCTATATCCGATTTCGTTATATATCAGCAATTCATCTAATGTATATTTTCCGCTTAAGCAATTGCGATAAAATACCTCAGCGTTCATGATATTGAATTTTTTTGAATCCTGACCTTTTAGCATCGATAAACCTTTTAGATGCTGTACACCTATCAAATGTTTAAAATTATTCTTCTCTGGATAAATGTAAATATTCCACCCGTCTTTGATAGTCAAAACATGAACATAAGGAAGTATGTTATGACGGTAGTATTCAGCCGCAGCACGCAATGTATTCATATAATATTTTGATAAACAAAGGCAGCCATGCGTAGGACTGCCTTGTCTTAAAAGAAACGATTGGCGTATGGAATGAACACTCCATACTATTGTGCTCCTTTATTATTTACCGAAGGATCGGTAAGGCCCCAATCAAATGCCTTTGGTCTGAAATAATAAGCGTAGTGTCCGTTCTTATTATT
>JAKVJO010000063.1 GCA_022486935.1 Solobacterium sp.
ACTTCTTCATTAGTTTCTTTCCTCCTGTACTTTGCAATGCAAGTACATTTTAATGTCAAAAAGTTGCGTTTGCAATCTTTCGCGGGATGTAAAAAATGTAATAATGTAAGGCTTTACACTGACAGGCCGGATTCTGATCAAAAGGGTACAGCAGAAAGCATCTGCAGCAGTCCGCATATCCGCATGGATTGTTGGTATAATAAGGAAGCGCTTTTGCACGGAGGGTGTACATGGTCTTCAGCAGTCTTACATTTTTATTTGCCTATCTGCCGATTGTCCTGGCGGTTTATTTCTTTGTGCCGATCAGATGGCGGAACTTCTGGCTGCTGATTGCCAGTCTGTTCTTCTATGGCTGGGGCGAACCGGTCTATGTACTGGTCATGATCTCTTCCATCATCATCAACTGGATCTTCGGCAATGCCATTGCAAAATACCGGGATACCAACCGGAAGAAAGCCGGCCGGATTCTGACCTGGTGCATGATCTTCAATATCGGTCTTCTGTGCTTCTTCAAATACTATGACTTCTTTGTCAGCAATCTGAACCTGCTCGGCTTCACCGGCATCCACAAGCTGGGACTGAGTCTTCCGATCGGCATCAGCTTCTATACGTTCCAGACGATGTCCTATCCGATTGACCTGTACCGCAGAGAAACAGACCCGCAGAAGAGTCTGGTCTCCTTCGGTGCCTATGTCACGATGTTTCCGCAGCTGATTGCCGGACCAATTGTACGCTATACCGATATCGCCAAACAGCTGAATCACCGCACCATTGACCGCACCAAATTCTATAAAGGCGTCAGACGGTTCATCTGCGGACTTGCCAAGAAAGTACTGTTGGCCAACAATGTCGGTCAGGTATATGAACAGATTTCCGCGCTGGCCTCTTCTGATCAGTCGGTGCTGACGGCATGGCTCGGCATCATATGCTTTGCCTTCCAGATCTACTTCGACTTCAGCGGCTACTCCGATATGGCAATCGGCCTTGGCAAAATGCTGGGCTTTGACTTCCTGGAGAACTTCAATTATCCGTACATTTCCAAATCCATCACTGACTTCTGGCGCAGATGGCACATGTCACTGTCCTACTGGTTCCGTGATTATGTCTACATTCCCCTGGGCGGCAACCGCCATGGGCTGAAGCGTCAGCTGCTGAACATCATGATTGTCTGGCTGCTGACCGGCTTCTGGCACGGGGCATCCTGGAACTTTGTGCTGTGGGGTGTATTCTACGGCATCATATTGATCATGGAAAAACTCTTCATCCTGAAGTGGCTGAAGAAATGCCCGGCCTGGGTAGGCCATGTCTATTCCATCTTCATCATCCTGCTGGCCTGGGTGCTGTTTGCCTTCACTGATCTTCCCAAAGGCATCACCTATCTTGGCTATCTGTTCGGCAGTTCTTCTGTATTGGCAAATGGACTCACCCTCTACTATGCGCGGGATTACCTCTTCCTGCTGATCGTCTCTGCACTTGGCTGTACGCCATATCCAAAGCAGTGGTTTGCAAAACTGGAATCGTCCAGATTCAACGTATTGGTTCCGGTGTTGACCCTGTTACTGCTGTTTGCCTGCACGGCATTTATTGTGGATGCCACCTATAACCCGTTTCTGTATTTCCGCTTCTGAACTGGAAAGGACTTTGGCTGATGAAGAAAAAAACAGTCGAGACACTGACGATTGCCGCCTTCCTCGGATTCACCGGGGTCTTTGCGGTGTGGAATGTGTTTGCCCCGAAGTCAGACTACAGTGCCAATGAAAACAGGACACTGGCAAAATCACCGTCATTGAGTGTGTCGCATATCTTCAGCGGTAAATTTGATGATGACTTTGAATCCTGGTTCTCTGATCATTTTGTCAACCGGGATTCCTGGATCGAACTCAAATCCGCGCTGAAAGTGGCGACCGGTTCCATTGATAACAACCAGGTGTATTACGCAGAAGACGGACACCTGATCAAACAGTTCCAGACGTATGATCACAAGACGCTGCAGCAGAACATTGATACGATCAATGAGTTCTGTGAGTCACAGAATCTGAAAGGCAATATCCTGCTGGTGCCAACTGCCAGCACGGCTGAATCGCAGCTGCTGCCATGGGGCTCCTATGATCTGGATCAGCTGAGCATGATCAGTTCGATCAAAGAACAGTTCAGTGATCAGAACTTCATTGATGTCGCAGACAGCCTCTGCGGACAGGATAACCTGTATTACAAGACGGACCATCACTGGAACGAACAGGGTGCCTATATCGGCTTTCAGGCAATCATGAATCAGGTGCTGCACAAGGATACCCCTTCCTTCCAGTATGAGAAAGTCAGTGATTCCTTCTACGGCACCATGTATTCCAAGTCCGGTGCATTCTGGACCAGCCCGGATTCCATTTACAGGATCACACCGGAGAATCAGGATCTTGAAGTGACGGTAACCTATGATGATGGAACTGTATCTGATTCACTCTACAGTGAGAAACGGCTGAGTGAAAAAGACCAGTACACCTACTATGTCGACGGCAACCACGCAGAAGTGAAGATTTCCACCAATGCCAATACCGGCCGCAAAGCAGTGATTGTCAAAGATTCCTATGCCCATATCATGATTCCGTATCTGGCAACGCAGTATGATGAGATTGACATGATCGACCTGCGCTATTATCATTCCCCGGTATCGGAACTGATTGAAGACACTCAGAATACCGACCTTTACTTCATTTACAGTCTGGACAATTTTGCAGAAGATCCCAATGTGGTCTTCCTGCGCTGAGGAGAATATATGAGAATTCAATGTATCAAAATGGGCATCAACGGCGAAGGCATCGGCTATGATGTCAACAGGAAGCCGATCTTCTGCACCGGCGTACTGCCGAATGAAACTGCTGAAGTGACAATCATCGAAGACCATGACACCTATGCCAAGGCAGAGTGCAACCGCATTGTCACCCCCTCCCCTGACCGGGTTGAACCGGAAGGCGAAACAGAATGTGAATGCGGATTTCCGCTGATGGCAATGAGTTATCCAAAACAGCTGTCATGCAAACAGCAGCTGCTGGAACAGTCACTCTGGAAGTATGCCCACCTGAAACGTTCTTTGATCCGTGACATCAAGGCATCCCCGGATACCCTTGCCTACCGCAGCGAATGCAAACTGCCGTTTGGCGAAGCACGCCGTCATCTGGCTGTCGGTCTGTACCGTCCCGGCACCAATCACTTTGCGCCGGTCAGCCATTTTGCCACCCATACGGAAGAACTTGAAACCGTACGGGAACAGGTCATGCAGATCCTGGAGAGAAGACACTTCTCTTCCTATGATCCAAAGACTCGGCACGGGCTCAGGACACTGGTCCTTCGGGTGATTGATCATCAGGCACAGTGCACACTGGTAACCGGTAAGGATACGATCCGTCCGGATACCCTGGATGAACTCATGACAATTGAAGGAATGAAGACCGTTGCCCAGAGTATCAATACCGAGAAAAAGAATCCGCGTCTCTTCGGCAGCACCAAAGTACTGGCCGGCGATGAAACTATCGAGATCAATCTGTCAGGCTTGAAACTGTCATTGTCAGTAGAGTCATTCTTCCAGCTGAATGTACCGCAGGCCGCTGCCCTGTATCAGATGGCTGTCGATAAGATTGATCCATGCGATACCCTGGTGGAAGCTTATTGCGGCATTGGCACCATGTCCTTACTTGCCAGTAAAAAGGCAAAACAGATCATCGGCATGGAGTCGGTCAAAGACGCTGTCAAAAACGCCAAACTGAATGCCGAGAATAACGGCATCACCAATGTCAGATTCATCGCTGAAGATGCAGGCCAGGGGCTGAAGAAAATCCTGGCTGAGCAGAACGTTGATACACTGCTGGTAGATCCGCCGCGTTCCGGCATGGATGATGCCATGATCAATGCCATCCTGGATTCAAAGATCAAGAAGATTGTCTATGTCTCCTGCGATCCGGCAACCCTTGGCAAGAACATCAATCTGCTGAAAAAGCACTATGATGTCAGAACCGTCATTCCGTTTGACATGTTCCCGGATACACCGCATGTCGAAAGCCTGACCGTACTGGAAAGAAGAGGCGGAGAATAACATGCACTATCAATGCAAACACGAACGGATCGAACTGACCCTGGATGAAACATTCGAGGGAAAGGATCTGCAGGACTTCTTTGACCGGTATGACCTGTCCAAGAAAACAAGATACCTGGAACTGACCAATGGAGCCATTGAACTGAATCATGAAGTCACAAAGAATCCAAGGCATCAGCTGAAGCCGGGTGACCTGCTTGCCATCCGCACACCGGAAGAACCGCTTGGCTTCAAACCGGCAGATGTTGAATGCCCGATTGTCTATGAAGATGACTTTGTCTATGTTGCCCATAAGGACCGCGGACTGATTATCCACGGGGAATATGATCAGCAGGATACGCTGGCAACCCAGGCTGCAGCCTATCAGGCAAACCATGATATCAATGTACCGGTGCGCTACATTCACCGGCTGGATAAAGATACCGTCGGACTGGTCCTGTTTGTAAAGATCCCCTTCTTCCAGGCATGGTTTGATAAACAGCTGAGTGAGAAGAAGATCCAGCGTCACTATTACGCAATCACAACCGGCAAGGCAAAGAACGGCCAGCACTTTATCTACAATGGCAAGATCGGCAGGGACCGTCACGTTGCCGGCAAATACCGGATCTCTGAAACCGGTGTGGAAGCACTGACCAGAGTGGAATGTGTCAACCAGAAGGGACCGTACCTGCTGATGAGCTGTCAGCTGGAAACCGGCAGAACCCACCAGATCAGAGTGCACCTGTCCAACAGCGGCCATCCGATCGTCAATGATCCGCTGTATGGCGTACCGGCCCACCTGTTCTCCGGGATGGGACTCTGGGCAGATGAGATTGACTTCACCAATCCTGTCACCGGTGAGACCTGCAAAGCAGTTGATTCCGAGAATATCGACTTCCTGTACTTTGACTGAGAGACTGCACTGCAGTCTCTTTTCAGTTGCATGCATGCAAAAAAGACACCCTGATGGAAGGATGTCTTACAGTCCAAGATAAGTTTTGATCTTCGGCATCGCTGCCAGTGTTTCATCTTTGCCCTGCATGTACAGTTCACCGAGTTTTTCCATATCACCTTCAAAGCGGTGAATGGCAACCGGTGTCTGCGGGGCAATCACGAAGATCCTGCCCTGCTGTTCAAGCTGATCAATGCGATCCAGCAAAATGTTGTAAGTCGGTGCTTCTTCCTGCAGCAGGTGCATGATCTCCGGATATTTCCGGGCATACTCAATGCGGTCCAGGGCAAGCGGTTTCTTGATTGGCTTGCGGTATTTCACATCCCGGGTGCGGACGATGATGATCTTTTCAAAGTTCTGCTGCAGCGCCCAGTCAAACGGAATCTTGCAGGCAATGCCGCCATCGAGATAACGATGGCCGTTGATGATGACCGGCTTTGATACATATGGAACCGTAGCCGAAGCACGGACTGCCTCTTCAATATCGCAGTGTCCCTTTTCAAAGTACTGCTGTCTGCCGGAATCACAGTCAGTTGCCGTGACGCAGAGTCTTCTGGCCGGATTGTCAAATGCCTGATGATCAAACGGTTCCAGTTCATCCAGCTTCTCATACAGGTAATGGAAACCGGTGACACCGTGATCCCGCTTCATGGCTTTCACGCCGCAGTAGTTGGAATCATGACGGTAGGCAAGATTGAATCTTGGTCCCCTGCCGATCTGTCCGGATACATAGTTCAATGATGAAAGCGCACCGGCCGATACCCCGATCGTCGTCTGCATGTTGATGTGATTCATCATCAGTGCATCCAGTACACCCTGGGTATAAAGACCGCGCCAGGCACCGCCTTCCAGTACCAGGCATCCCGGAACGATTTCATCTCCGGCACTGCCCTTTGGCACTTCATTGATTTTGCTGTAAGTTTCCATGATCTGACACTTCCCCCATTCAGTCTTTGTAGTTCATATCTTCCGGTGTCCACTGACTCAGCACCTGCAGCATATCTGCAGCAGTCTGTTTGGCACCTGGAATATCATGGTCCAGATAGTTGCCGCATTCCTGCCGCTTGCCGCCTGGCATTTCTCCTTCAAAGTCTACGATGTACTGCATGGATTCTTTGACCAGATCAATTGCCTGCTGTTTTGACATGGTATCTCTTGTCAGAAAGTAGAATCCGGTACGGCAGCCCATCGGGCCGACATAGATGACCTGATCACTGAGGCTGCTGTTTCTTGCATAAGTCGCAAACAGATGTTCAATCGTATGGGCAGCGCCGGTTGTCAGGTAATCGCCCTGATTCGGTTTCTTCATCCGGATATCATAAGTAATGACATCTCCGTCAATGCGGGAGACATACATGCCCTTTTCCAGATGATCATGATTGACTGAGAAACTTGCGATGCGCTTCATCCCTGTGTCTCCATATTTTCCCGGGCCACAGCGAGCATCAACTTGATGCGGTTTTCCTGGTTGACTCTGGTCGCACTTGGATCATAGTCGACCGGTGTGATATTGGCTTCCGGATGCAGAGCACGGATCTTGTTGATGACACCCTTGCCGGCAATATGATTCGGCAGGCAGCCAAACGGCTGGGCACATACAATATTCGGATAGCCGCCTTCAATCAGTTCAATCATTTCACCGGTCAAAAGCCAGCCTTCACCCATCTTGGTGCCGAGGCCGAGAATGCCTTCCGGTTTTTTCATCAGTTCATAGAAAGAACCCGGCGCATAGAATCCGTATTTCTTCATGGCTCTGGACATGGACATACCGATGCTGTTCATGACCTTCAGGCCAAACTTGGCGATCTGTCCCATCTTCTTGTCCATGCCGTAATACTCATAGTCCAGCATCCAGTTGGCACAGCAGTATTCTGCATAGCCCATCAGAGAAGGCAGGTTGACTTCGCAGTCCTGTGATTCCAGAAAGTGCACCAGATCGTTATTGCCGAGCGGCGAGAACTTGACATAGATTTCTCCGACCACACCGACTTTGACTTTCGGTTCTTTCTTCATCGGAACCTTTGCAAAGGACGCAGCGATTTTCTTGAAGTTATGGTTGAACGACGGGATCAGGTAGTTCTTACTGCTGCGGATCCAGCCGCCGATTTCATCCATCCACTGCTGCATGAGTTTGTCAGTGTCACCTTTGTTGATTTCATAAGCGTGTGTCTGATTGCGCAGGGCAACCAGCTCATCGCCATACTCCACCGCTGCCAGCAGCTTCATCAGCATCTTCGGCGTAAACGGAGGAACTGACCCCGGCTCGAGACCGCTGACATTGGCAGAAGCGACCGGTACATATTCATAGCCTGCCCGGACCAGCGCCTTGCGCAGCAGCTTGATGTAGTTGGATGCACGGCAGCCGCCGCCGGACTGGGTAATCAGAAGTGCAGTGTGATGCACATCATATTTTCCGGAGTTCAATGCGTCGATAAACTGTCCGATGATCAGCAGGGCCGGATAGCAGGTATCGTTATGCACATAGCGCAGACCGAGCTGTGACACTTCACTGCCGCAGTTGTCGAGAAACTCCACCCTGTGGTAGCCCTCGCTCTCCATGGCTGCCTTGACCAGTGTGAACTGGGTCGGGCACATGTTGGGGATCAGCAGGGTGTAATCCTTGAGCATGTCTTTAGTGAAGTTCGGTGTGAGATATTCCATTGCTGTCTCCTTCCGGTTTGTGCTCATCTTCGTTGCGTTCATCCAGTGCCGCAAACAGACTTCTCAGACGGATATTGACCGTTCCGAGATTGGTGATTTCATCAATCTTCAGCTGGGTGTAAAGCTTACCGCCGGCCTGCAGGATTTCTCTTGTCTCATCCGTGGTAATCGCATCCAGACCGCAGCCGAATGATACCAGCTGCACCAGATCCATATCCGGCTGTTCACTGCAGTAGCGGGCTGCTGCATAAAGACGGCTGTGATAGGTCCACTGGTTCAGCACGGCAGTTCTGAATTTTGGAACACGCCAGCTGACACTGTCTTCGGTAATCACGGCTGCACCAAGCCGGGTAATCAGTGAATCAATGCCATGGTTGACTTCCGGATCCACATGATACGGGCGTCCGGCCAGTACAATAATCCGCTTGCCCTGTTTGCGTGCTTCCTGAATAATGCGCTCGCCTTCATCACGGATATCCTGCATGTGGGCATCCTGGGCAGCGTAGGCACGGTCAGCCGCAGCCTTGAGTTCTTCCTCTTCAATCTGCGGGAAGTATTTGTGAATCAGTTCCGGAAGCTGTTTTGTAAATCCCTGACGGTCAGAGATGTTGATAAAGTCACGGATCAGTCTGGTGCCGGACAGCGCATGGACGTTGTCTTCCAATACTTCCGGATAGTAGGCAACGATCGGACAGTTGTAATGATTGTCACCAAGACCTTCATCAAAGTTGTAGCTCATGCATGGATAGAAGATGGTGTCCACCTTCTGCTTCAGCAGTTCTTCAATATGGCCGTGGGCCAGCTTTGCCGGATAGCATACCGTATCGGAAGGAATGGTGCCCTGGCCTTCCTGATAGATCTTCCGGGTAGATACCGGGCTGACAATGACCTTGAAGCCAAGGGACGTCCAGAATGCATGCCAGAATGGCAGCAGTTCATACATGTTCAGACAGAACGGAATACCGATGGTACCGCGGCGGTCGCCATCGCCTGGCTGAGCTGCCAGTGTCTTTAGTGATTTGAGTTTGTAGGCATAAAGATCCAGGGAGTCATCGCTGGCTTTGCCGGTGACCGGCTTGTCACAGCGGTTGCCTGAAACAAAGCGCTTGCCATCCTGGAAGGTATTGATGGTCAGAAGGCAGTGATTGCCGCATCCACCGCAGGCAACTGAAGTAACTGCCTGGCTGAACTGCTTCAGTTCTTCATGGCTGAGCAGTGTGCTGACCTGATTCTTCTTTGCCTTGCGTGAACCATATAACGCTGCACCGAACGCACCCATCAATCCGGCAATATCCGGCCGGATGACTTCAACGCCCATTTCTTTTTCAAATGCCCGCAGCACTGCCTCGTTGTAGAACGTGCCGCCCTGTACCACAATCTTGCGGCCGAGTTCTTCCGGACTGGCGCAGCGGATGACTTTATAAAGTGCATTCTTGACAACCGAGATGGAAAGACCGGCACTGATGTCTTCCACAGAAGCACCATCTTTCTGTGCCTGCTTCACCTGGGAGTTCATGAATACGGTACATCTGGAGCCAAGGTCTACCGGCTTCTTGCCGTATAAGCCCATTCTCGCAAATTCCTGGACATCATAGCCAAGTGCCTGGGCAAAGGTCTGCAGGAAACTGCCGCAGCCAGAGGAGCACGCTTCATTCAAAAAGATATTGGAAATTGCGCCGTCTTCAATCTTGAAGCACTTCATATCCTGGCCGCCGATATCAATGATGAAGTCCACATCCGGCATGAAATGCTTGGCAGCCGTAAAGTGGGCAACGGTTTCCACCAGTCCGTAGTCACAGTGGAATGCATGTTTGATCAGATCTTCGCCATAGCCGGTCGTTGTAACACTTGCCACTTTCAGATTCGGATGCTCGGCAAATACCTTCAGCAGCGTTTCCTTGACCAGGGTAACCGGGTTGCCGTTATTCGGCTGATACCAGGTATAGAGAATTTCTTTCTGTTCATTGATGATCACCATCTTGATGGTAGTGGAACCGGAGTCAATACCGATATGAACCGGACCGCAGTCATCATCAAATTTGACACGCGGTACAGATGCCTTCATATGACGGTTATGAAACTCCCAGTATTCATCCCGGTCTTTGAACAGCGGCGGCAGACTGTTGTAAGTCGCATGCGCACTGTATTCCTTCAGACGCTGGATTGCATCAGAAAGATCAATTTCCTGGTCAGCATAGAATGCTGCACCAAGCGATACATAAAGCAATGAATTTTCGGGGCAGGTGCCTTTGACATGCAGCGTTTTGTCAAAGCAGTCGCGCAGGCACTTTGAAAAGGTCAGCGGTCCGCCGAGGTACAGGATATTTCCGGTAATCGGCCGTCCCTGAGCCAGACCGGCAATCGTCTGGTTGACCACTGCCTGATAGATGGAAGCCGCAATATCACCCGGCTGTGCACCCTGGTTGATCAATGGCTGTACATCGCTCTTGGCAAAGACACCGCACCGTGAAGCGATGGTATAGGTTCTGGTGGACTGCTGGGCAGCCTTATCCATTTCATCCGGAGCCATCTTCAAAAGCGTCGACATCTGATCGATGAATGCACCGGTGCCGCCGGCACAGGATCCGTTCATACGGACTTCCACGCCATTGGTCAGAAACAGGATCTTGGCATCTTCACCGCCAAGTTCAATGATGCAGTCGGTGCCCGGCGCCAGTTTCTTTGCGGCCACTCTGGTCGCAAATACTTCCTGGACAAATGGAATGCCGGTGCGGTCCGCAAGACCCATGCCGGCCGATCCGGAGATTGCCAGCAGCGGTTTGACGCCTGATGGGATGACTTCTTTTGAAATTCTGGTCAGGATCTCTTCGCCCTTTTCCAGAATGTGACTCATATGACGTTCATACGTTGAAAACAGGATCTGATCCTGTTCATCGAGCACAACGCATTTGATGGTTGTTGATCCAATATCAAGCCCAACTCTCATGAATTTCCTCCATACAACTGACTGTCTTTCATTTTTACTTGACGCCTCATTATAAGCCGCAAGACGATTTTCTTCAAAGTATCCGCTCCGGACACAAACCTGCATTTCACGCAATCCGGAAAAAGGACGCCAGGCGAACCTGGTTTTTGGGATTGGGATCCAGCAGAACGGACGCATCGTATGTTTCCCGCTCACCGCAGTTGGACAGCGTCACTGTCCCATCCTCACTGGAGTATCCGGTAATCGTCATCCAGTGCCAGACATTCTCCTGCCAGACTTTGGAACTGTGGTTCAATACCAGCAAAGCAACCGGTTCCTGCTGCAACAGTGTCTGTTCGATCTGCTCCAGGGGCTGTCGAAGATCATGCCAGTCACGCCCAATCTCACGTTTGAGTGTTACGCCATGGTCCTGTGCATATTTCACATAGGCATCCGCGAACTTTGCGACATGCGGGTACCCCTGCACGCCAGGCGTCATAAGATGGTACATCTCATTCATCAACTGGAGATAAACTTCCAGGGAATACACTTCATTTTCTGCAGCAATCCCGATCTGGTCATATGCCGCAAGATTTGCCGCACAGACAGAAGCACAACCGGCCAAGCGCTGCCATTTGCCATGAAACCACTCCTGGTCGCCGCCATAGTAGGTTCTTCCGTCTTTCTGGATCATTGGGAATTTCTGCAGCTGATATACGGACATTGGCTCTTCTCCTGACAACTCCCTTTCAATATGAATGATATCTTTCCGTTTCACAAGAACAGAACTCACAGGTTGTATCAATAAAGCCCTTTCATTCTGAAATCCTTTATTCAGCAGGGATCATCCGGCGGTATAATACCTGAGTTATTTCCAAAGGGGACGTTATGAGTATTGAGAAAAAAGGGCTCTTCATCAATAAGTGTGGGTATATAAATCAGCG
>JAKVJO010000064.1 GCA_022486935.1 Solobacterium sp.
CAGATATACAACAATGTCTAAAATTGTGATTCCCTTAGTTGAATCAGGAAAGCTGAAACGGACGATTCCCGATAAGCCGCAGAGTTCCATGCAAAAATATATCAAAGCATAATTTATCATAAAAGTCCAGATTTGCACAGCGGTGGTGACATTACGCTTATTTAACGACTTTATTGCCCATTACATCTCTGTATTTCACTTTTTGTGGAGAAACTATGGCCAATTTGATGAATCTGTCGACCTTCTCATAACGGTCATCAGGCTCTGAAAGTATGAAGGATATCAGGTTCATCCAGTCCTGTAGATTATCTCTGTCATAACCACCATGGGCTCTCATGTATTTCTTTGCAAGACTATGAAGGTTATTGATCGGATCCAGAGGATTATCTTTGTCATCAAGTCCTTTGGTTTCTGATGTGGTGTATTTCTTCTCTATGAGATTCAATCTACTAATCAGCACACTGTGCGAATTGTCTCCGTCATGTATCAGAGTCGAACCTGGCTTGATATGAGTACCCAAAGCTTTCCAAGTGCTTCTGATAGACGGCTTGGAGGTGTTCTCAACGATGAGAACTATGTGCCTGTGGTTATCATATCCAGCAGCCACACCAATTTTGTTTCTTGAAATACCGCGAAGTTTCTTGCCGTCCTTCTCAACTACTTTTTCTTTGATGACAGAGAAGTACATCTCATCAATATAGACGTCTCCTTCAAGCACAACGTTATTCTGTATTTCTTTCAGCACTGCAAATACTTTGAATAGCCAGTATCTGCCCGTGCTTGTTGCGTTTCGATTATCTCTGGCTGCAGTCGTGATTGAATGAAACTCAAACAGATACAGCAGATATTCTATCCATTCAGAAATTGGAATCTTACGGTCATAAAATATGGTGTTCGTCAGCGGAGAAAACTTATGATTACATGAAAGACATTTGTAGCAGTGAGTTCCATCCTTATAGCAACCGTACTTGATGATTTCTGCTGATCCACAAATTGGGCAATGATCAATCGTCAATCCGTTGACCATCTTCAATTCTTCATGCGACACGGCAGGATGCTTGGCATCATACCATTCGTGAACAGTTCTGGATATTAGTTTCTGAGAAGCGGTGAGAGTCTTCTTGTCATCCCATTTCAAGTACTTCAAAGAGTGGCCCCAGTGGGCTACATCGTGATTATTCATGTGTTAGGCGGTTTGAAGTTTCCAGGAGTTGACTAACGAAACCGCCAAGCAGCGCTAATCAACTCGTGGAGACTTCCTGTTGTCCCTTTCTCGGACATCACTAGTATACATCCATGTTGATTACTGCTGATTTACCACCGCTGTGCAAATCCGGACTTTTATCTAAAATAGGGTACTGTATAGGCCTGCGAAGACAGGCTGGATTTGCTATAATAATGAGGTTGTTTTGGAAACGGAGCGTTCAATGGCTAATACTCAACATTACGATGACAGCAGTATTCAGATTCTCAAAGGGCTTGATGCCGTACGGAAACGGCCTGGCATGTATATTGGTTCAACCGATACCCATGGTCTGCATCACCTGATCTGGGAGATTGTCGACAATGCCGTCGATGAAGCACTCAACGGCTACGGCAAGAAGATTACGATCACGCTGAATGAAGACGGATCCTGCACGGTTGAAGATGAAGGAAGAGGTATGCCGGATGGCATGCACGCAAGCGGCGTCAATACGCTGCAGGTTATTTTCACGGTGCTTCATGCCGGCGGCAAGTTCACTTCGACCGGCGGTTATAAGACAGCAGGCGGTCTGCACGGTGTCGGTGCATCGGTCGTCAATGCCCTCAGTGAGTGGCTGACGGTCGAGGTTGCCCATGATGGACAGCTGGTACGGATGCGTTTTGAATACGGTGACAAGAAGATCGGCAAGCTGGAGAAGCTTGGCAGCACCAACCGCACTGGCTCAAGGGTTACCTTCAAACCGGACCCATCCATCTTCACAACGGTTGATTTCAAATATGACGAAGTCTGTGAGCGGGCAAGGGAAGAAGCCTTCCTGATGAGCGGTATTTCCTTTGTTGTTGTAGATCACCGCGGCAAGAAAGAACAGAAGGAGACCTACTGTTATACAGACGGTCTGATTTCCTTCCTCGAGTACCTGCATGAAGACCGTACGGTACTGATGCCACCGGTCAAGTTTTCCGGTTCCTCACAGGGTATCAAGGTCGATGTCGCATTCCAGTACACGGATGACTATCAGGAGAATACGTATTCCTTTGTCAACCTGGTGCGTACCATGGACGGCGGCTCCCATGAAGTCGGCTATAAGAGTGCATTTACCAAGGCGGTCAATGACTATGCCAGAAAATATGGACTTCTGAAAGAGAAGGACAAGAATCTGGAAGGAAGCGATGTCCGTGAAGGACTGACTTCCATCCTGTCGGTATCCGTACCGGAAGAAATCCTGGAATTTGAAGGACAGACCAAGGGCAAGCTCGGCACCCCGCAGGCCAAGCCGGCAGTGGATGCAGTGGTCTCTGACAAACTGGCATTCTGGCTGGAAGAAAACCGCGATCAGAGTGATATGCTCGTCCGCAAGATGATGAAGGCATCGCTGGCAAGAGAAGCAGCCCGCAAGGCAAGAGATGAAGCCCGTAAGGGAAAGAAAACCAACAAGGCAGAGAAGCTGCTCTCTGGCAAACTGGCACCGGCCAACTCCAAGGATGCCCGCATCAAGGAACTGTTCCTGGTTGAGGGTGATTCCGCTGGCGGCTCTGCCAAGCAGGGCAGAGACTCGCATTACCAGGCAATCCTGCCGCTGCGCGGCAAGGTATTGAATACCGAGAAGTGCTCGATGTCAGACATTGAGAAAAACCTCGAGCTCAATACACTGATCCATGCCCTGGGCGCAGGAGTGGGTCCGGACTTTGACTATGAAGAGTCCAACTACGGCAAAGTCATCATCATGACCGATGCCGATGACGATGGATCGCATATCCAGATTCTGCTGCTGACGTTCTTCTACCGCTACATGAGACCGCTGGTGGAACACGGCATGGTATACATTGCACTGCCGCCGCTCTACAAGGTCAGCAAGGGCAAGAACTCTGAGTACTGCTACACCGATGATGAACTGGATGCGCTGCGCAAAAAGCTCGGCAAGATTGAAATCCAGCGCTATAAAGGATTGGGCGAAATGAATGCCAGCCAGCTGTGGGAGACCACCATGGATCCGGAGCACCGCTCTTTGATTCAGGTCGGTATCCATGACGGTGTCATGGCAGAACGCCGCGTCGCAACGCTGATGGGTGAAAAAGCAGAGCTGAGAAAACGCTGGATTGAAGACAATATTTCCTTTACCCTCGAGGATAATTTCAAGGTGGACAATGGCTAAGAAGAAAGAAATCACAGATAACACGAAATATATCCCCGAACTGCTGGAGGATATTATGGGCGACCGCTTCGGCCGCTATGCAAAGTACATTATCCAGGAACGTGCGCTTCCTGATGCAAGAGACGGCCTGAAGCCGGTACAGAGACGGATTCTCTATGCCATGTACCATGACGGCAATACCTGGGACCATGCATACCGCAAGTCTGCCAAGACAGTCGGTCTTGTCATTGGTAACTATCACCCGCACGGCGACAGTTCTGTCTACGATGCCATGGTGCGTATGTCGCAGTCATGGAAAGTCAGACTTCCGCTGATTGACATGCATGGTAACAACGGCTCCATCGATGATGACCCGGCAGCTGCCATGCGTTATACCGAAGTGCGTCTGGCCAAAGTGACCCAGATCATGGAAGATGACCTGGATAAGAACACGGTTGAGATGGCTCCGAACTTTGATGATACCGAAAATGAACCGACCGTACTGCCGGTGCCGTTTCCGGTCATGCTGGTCAACGGTGCCAACGGTATCGCAGCCGGCTATGCGACCAACATGCCGCCGCACAACCTCGGTGAAGTGGTAGACGCAACGATCTACCGTCTGAATAACCCGAAGTGTGAACTGAACCAGGTCATGGAGATCATGCCGGGTCCGGACTTTCCGACCGGCGGGATTGTCCAGGGCGCTGCCGGAATCAGGGATGCCTATGAAACCGGCCGGGGCAAGATTATTGTCCGCGGCAAGGTGGAGATCCAGGACACTAAATCATGCAAACAGATTGTCATTACCGAGATTCCTTATGAAGTGATCAAGTCAGATCTCGTCAAGAAGATGGATGAGATCAGACTGAACAAAGAGATTGACGGCATCCTCGATGTCCGCGATGAGTCCGACCGTTCCGGTATGAAGATCGTGGCAGACATCCGCAGCGGTGCAGATGCAGAAATGATCCTCAACTACTTCTATAAGAATACCGATCTGCAGGTCTCCTATAACTACAACAATGTCGTCATCATCGGCAAGCGTCCGGTACAGACCGGTCTTTTGGGACTGCTGGATGCGTTTATTGAGTTCCGCAAAGAAGTCGTCACCAGACGTTCGCAGTTTGAACTGGACCGCATGGAAGCACGCTGCCATGTCATTGAAGGTCTGATGAAGGCTGTCTCCATCCTGGATCAGGTCATTGCCATCATCCGCGCGTCCAAAGACAAGTCGGATGCCAAAGCGAACCTGATGAAGGAATTCGGGTTTGATGAAGCTCAGGCGGAAGCCATTGTCACATTGCGCCTGTACCGCTTGTCCAATACCGATATTGTCCAGCTGAGGGAAGAGTTTGCCGAACTGGCCAACCGCATTGAAGAAACCAAGTCCATTCTGGAGAATCCGAATGTCATGCGTTCTGTCATCGTCAAAGAGCTGAAGAACGTCAAGAAAGACTACGATGATCCTCGCCGTACGAAGCTGGAAGATGAAGTGGCGGATATCACAATTGACAAGACTGCCATGATCTCCAATGAGCGTGTGGTGGTCACGGTATCTGAGGATGGCTATCTGAAGCGGGTCAGCCTCCGTTCAGCCACAGCCAGTGCGGGAACTGAAACCGGACTGAAGACTGGCGACCAATTGATCGGTACGCTGGAGTGCGACACACTGGATACGCTGCTGCTGTTTACCTCGAAGGGCAACTATGCCTATCTTCCGGTCTGGCAGATTGATGATGCCAAGTGGAAAGATGTCGGTGCCCATCTGAACAAGCAGATCCGCATTGAAGGCGATGACAAGATCAGAGCCGCCGTGCTGGTCAAGAACTTTGATACGCATGCATGGATCGTAACTGCCGCATCCAATGGCCAGGTCAAGAAGACACCGGTCAAGCAGTTCCCGGTTCAGCGCAATACCAGAGTTGCCAATGCCATGTTACTGGCACCGGGTGCTGAAATGGTCAGTGCCGGAGTTGCGTATGAAGGACAGCAGATTGTCTATGTGACAAGAGACGGCCTGTCCCTGCGCTATGGTGTGGATCAGATTCCGTCCATGGGTGTCAAGGCAAGGGGCGTCAAGGGTGTCAATCTGGGCAAGGGCGATGCACTGAGTTCTGCCTGCATCGCGGAAGCCGATACACTGGCAATGCTGTATATCACGACCGGCGGTGCCATGAAGCGGGTCAAGATGGAAGAAATTCCGGAGACCAACCGGCCTGCCAAGGGCAATCTCATCTGCAAGCGCATCAAGTCCAATCCATCCGTTCTTGCGATGATCAGGCCGATTGCGTCCTACGATACGCTGTATTTCTATGATCCTGAAGAGCAGCAGCTGCACGCTTCCGAGGTGCCTCTGAAGCCGACAGATACGACCTTCAGTGCACCGTTAGTTCTGAAACCGGGATGGTATCTGAGAAAGGGCATTGAAGAATGCCGTATTGTCGACCGTCCGGCCGGTGAAGAAGATGACGATGAAATACACGAAGATGTTGAAAAGATTTCACTTTTCGGCGATGATAATAGCAGTGATAACAACAACTGATTCCCAAAAGAAAATCATTGAACACTAAAGAAAGGACGTTTTATCATGGCTGTTTGTAAAGGCTGCGGTGTAACACTGCAGAGTACCGATCCAAATGCAATTGGCTATACCCCGAAAGAAGGCAGTGAATACTGCCAGCGCTGTTTCCGTCTGATGCATTACGATGATCTGACGGTCTCCATGCGCACCGGCATTGATCCGGATCAGATTATCGAGCAGATTGCGAAGATGGATGCACTGATCATCTATGTCGTTGACCTGTTTGACTTTGAGGCCGGCATGATTCCGGGTCTGGCAAGAAAACTGCCGGACAAGGATATTCTGATGGTATGCGCCAAGCGGGATATTCTGCCGGATACCTTGAATCATGAGAAGGTTGCACGATTCGTCTTTGCCAGACTGAAAGAACTGAACATCAAGGTCAAGGGACTGGTGCTGACTTCCAAACTGCACAGCGAAGGCATTGATGATGTCAAAGAAGCGATCCGCATGCTGGGTCACGGAAGACCGGTTGTGGTCATGGGCCGTGCCAATTCCGGCAAGTCCACACTGCTGAACAACCTGTTCGGCCAGAACATCCTGACCAGTTCCAGATTCCCGGGCACGACCCTGGAAATGAACCAGATTGTCGTAGACGGCATTACCTACATTGATACTCCGGGCATTGAAATTGAAAATTCTCTGCTGATGGATGTCAATGAATCCGATCTGAAGACGATCCTGCCGTACAAGACCATCAAGCCGCAGATCTTCCAGCTCCATGGCGATCAGTCCTTTGCGGTAGCGGGTCTTGCAAGACTGGATCTCATGGAATGCGACCATGCGGCCTGCGTATGGTATCTGTCTGATAAACTGCAGGTGCATCGCTCCAAGGTGCAGGCGGCAGACGAACTGTGGCGGAAACACTACGGGGAGCTGTTCTCACCGGTTCCCCTGGAAGAAAACTTCCGGGTATCCACAATCAGAAAGAATCTCTCCAAGATGGACATCGTCATTGACGGTCTTGGCTGGGCAAGTGTCTCCGGCCAGATCAGCACGATTTCTGTCCGTGCTCCAAAGAGCGTCAATGTGACGTTTAGAAAGGCTATGCTCTGATGTTAAGCGGAAAACAGAAACGATATTTAAGAGGTCTGATGACCACTGAACAGGCAATCTTCCAGATCGGCAAAGATGCGCTGAGCGACACCCTGATTGAACAGGTTGATCACGCGCTGAAGGCAAGGGAACTGGTCAAGATCAAATGCCTGAAGACTGCACCGGAAGATATTCAGGAAACTGCGTTCGATCTGGCAATGAATACCAAGTCGGAAGTGGTGCAGGTGATCGGCCGTACGTTTATTCTCTATCGCAGATCAGATGATCCCAAGATCATCCTGCCATGATTGCAGTATTCACACTCAACGCTGATCCAATCACTCAGGCTGAACTGCAGGCAGTGCTTGCATGCATGAAAGAGAAACACTTCTCATGCGGCATGATCCGGATTGCTGAAGAGGGGATCCTTTCCAAGGAGCAGCGCATCAAACTGGTGCAGCTGGCGATTCGGCCATACCGGAAACTGAAACTCTCAGAAGGCACACCCTGCGATGAAATCATTGCCATTGACCCGGTCAATGAACCAGAAGCAAGAGCCGGTGCATTCAACCTGGCAGCACGGGGCACCAGACAGTATCTCAATGATCATGGCTGCTACTATGAAGAGATTGTCACAGCCAGCTGTAAGCCCCATCGGGCTGCCCATTCAAGATCAACGGCGGATCTATGCCGTGAGCTTGCCCTGGCGCATCATCTGAATGGGGAACGGGCATGGCGGATGGGAATGCTGCACGATGTGACCAAGATCAAAGAAGATGACTGGGGCAGATCCCTGCTGTCTGTCTATGATCCGGACAAGCTTTCCATGAGTCCCAAGATCTGGCACAGCTTCACGGCACCGTTGGTACTGAAACAGAACCTGTGTCTGAAGGATACCGGGATCCTGCATGCCATCTATCACCATACACTGGGAGATGGAAACAGTGATCTGGACCGGATTCTCTACATTGCCGACAAGTGTGAACGCACAAGGGGCTATGATACAGAAGCCGAAATCAAACTGGCAAAACAGAACCTGAAAGAGGCGGCACTGCTGGTCAAAACGGAACAGCGTACCTATCTGAAAGAAAAGGAGGGCATTCATGCCTGAATTACTCGAACTGACGGAACACACACTATCTGAAAAACTGGCCGAGGATATCACCGTGATTGACATGCGCGGTGTCAATCCATTTACCGATTACTTTGTCATTGCGACTGCAAAGAATCTCCGCCATGCGGCAGGTCTTGCAACAGAAGTGATCAAAGAAGCACAGAAGAACGGCTACGATGTCAGAACCCAGGAAGGCAGCGAAGGAAGCTCCTGGATCCTGATCGATCTCAAGGATGTCATCGTCCATATCTTCACCGAAGACGCAAGACACCAGTACAAACTTGAAAATCTCTGGAGTGATCAGCCGATCACTCATTATGAAGAATCAAAACAGTAAAGAGGCGATTTGAAATGGAATTACTGATTGATACTGCTGATTTAAACGATATCCAGGACTGTGCAGAACATCTGCCGCTATCTGGTGTGACCTGCAACCCGTCCATTGTCAAAAAGAGTGCACCGAAGGACTTTTTTGAACACATGAACAAGATCCGGGGCATCATCGGAATGGAACGCTCGTTTCATATCCAGATCATTGCCGAGGACTTTGAAGGACAGATGAAGGAAGCCCACGAGATCTTTGATGCAGTAGATGATGAAGTCTACATCAAAGTGCCGGTCAACTGGGTTGGTCTCAAGACGATCCAGGCATTGAAACAGGAAGGCCATCACGTGACGGCTACTGCCGTGTATGACCTCATGCAGGCATATATGGCAATGACTGCCGGAGCAGATTACATCGCTCCCTATGTCAACCGGATCGGCAATATCGGCGGCGATCCCAATGAGCTGATTTCAAAGCTCTCCAGCCGCATTGATCATGATGGCTGCAACTGTAAGATTGTTGCGGCAAGCTTCCACAGCATCCAGCAGGTGAAAGATTCCCTGAATGCCGGAGCCCAGGCAGTCACCGTATCACCGGATCTGTACCGCTCCATTCTGGCCAATACCAACATTGCCAAGGCAGTTGATGACTTCCGCAGTGACTGGGAATCCATCTATGGCAAAGGGGCCGGCATCAGCGGCAAGTAGTCTTCAAACACAGGGTCTGCAGAACTGCAGATCTTTTTATTTGCATTTCTCTTGACCATCTCTCAAATATGTACTACTGTATTAGTGCATTAATACAAGGAGAAAGACATGCAGAAACAGTTTGATGACAACATTCCCATTTATCTGCAGCTGATTGAGAAGATCAAACGATTGATCGTCAGCGGTGTTCTGAAGCCGCAGGATCAGATGAAGTCAGTGCGGGAATATGCGCTGGAGTATGGCGTCAATCCCAATACCGTACAGCGCGCACTCAGTGAACTGGAACGGGAAGGGTATGTGAAGTCAGAGAGGACTTCAGGAAGGTTTATCAGCATGAACCAGGAAGACATTGACCGGCTGAAAGAAACAATGGCACAGGAAGAAACAGAGAAATACCTGGACCAGATGAGCCAGCTTGGCTTTGACCAGAATGAATCGGTCAAACATGTCAGCAGCTATCAGAAAGGAAACGTAACAAATGAGTGAAAATAAACCGGCTTTGATTCATATCAGCCACCTGAACAAGAACTATGGCAGTCTTGCCGCACTGAAGGACTTCAGTGTTGATATCTCCAGCGGAGGGATTGTCGGACTGCTGGGCCCCAACGGCAGCGGCAAGACAACCCTGATCAAGATTCTCAATGGGCTCCTCAAAGACTATAGCGGTGAAGTATTGATCAACGGACATCAGCCGGATGCCTATACCAAAAGTATTGTTTCTTACCTGCCGGATGAACCGTCCTTTGCCGGCTGGATGAAAGCCAAAGATGCGATTCACCTGTTTCAGGATATGTATGCAGACTTTGATCTGGATACCTGCCATAAACTGATGCAGCGGATGGGGCTTCAGGAAGAGATGCCGGTCAAGGAAATGTCCAAGGGCATGAAGGACAAATTTTCTCTGGTACTGGTCATGAGCCGCAAGGCAATGATCTATATTCTCGATGAACCGATCGGCGGTGTGGATCCGGCAACCCGTGAACTGATTATGGATACGATTCTGTCCAACTATTCTGAAAACAGCCTGATCCTGTTCTCAACGCATCTGATCAGTGACATTGAACGTGTCTTTGACAAGGTGCTGCTGATCCGCAATGGTGAGAAAGTGGTATTCCAGGATGCGGAAGAGCTGCGTCAGGAACAGAAGGAGTCGGTCAATGACTACTTCAAGGAGATCTTCAAATGTTGAAAATACTCAAATATGAACTGATTCAGGGCTGGCGCAGTTATGCGCTGACCTTCGGTATCTTTCTTGCGGCATGTGTTGCGATTGCTGTACTGCCGATCAATATTGCGGCCATTGCCGGAACGGTATTGATGCTGGCGGTATTCGGAATTGCCATTGCCATCGCTGTCGGTATTGTTCAGAACTACTGGAATTCCATGTTCAAGCGCAATGCCTATCTGACACTGACGCTGCCGGTCAACAGCCATCAGCTGATCTGGGGAAAGGTGCTGGCAACGCTGATCTTCATTTTCTGCGGTGTACTGGTGCTGGCAGTTGGCATGCTGGTGCTGTCCATTCGGATGTGGGGCTTTAATACCCAGCTGACCTTTGGAGTGTTTACAGAACTGTTCGGCGGAACCGACTGGGGCAGTTTCTTCGCGGATCTTGGCATCACGGTTGTCATGATGATCAGCGGACTGATCAGCCTCTATGCACTGCTGACCAGTGTGCAGACCAAGCTGACCCGCCGGCACAAGATTGTCTGGATCTTTGTAATCATGGCAGTGTACTGGATCATCATGTCGCTGATCCGCTCAGCTGCAGCGGGTACTGCAGTGTCCATGGTGCTTGGCGGTGAGGCAACAGAACAAAGCATGCTGATCTGGTCATTGATCCGCGGTACCCTGTTATATCTATTGACGATCTACATTCTGGACCATCAACTGGAAGTGGAATAGCTTGATTCACTGCTGATACAGAACTGATCAAGGAGAGAAATCTCCTTTTTATTTTTGAGATTGCATATATTTTCCTACTGCAATTTCTTCGCGTCTGCTATGAGTGAACCACTCGGCTATTGAATAGCCGAGCTTCCTGTTTCAACCACAACAGCGAAGCTTGGGGCAGTTCGCACCACCCGTCTTCGTCTTACATCATGTCCACAGGCTTTCCAGTGTATTCCACTGCA
>JAKVJO010000065.1 GCA_022486935.1 Solobacterium sp.
CCGCTTGGTGCGGGCTCTTGTATGGATATCGCAGGTCATGATGGTATCGGTATACTTCAGGATGGCTTCCGGGCGGTTGGCGAAGATAATCTCGCAGTCGGCTCCGGCATCCTTGATCAGCTGCTCATAGTAGGACACATAATCCACACCGGTAAACGGATGGACATTGGCACCGAAGTGTTTTCGGTAGTCACTCAGTGTCAGTACATCGGAATATGGATCAATGCCTGCTTCATCCATCTGATCCAGGCTGAACAGTTCATTGCCCACTTCATCAGAAGGATAGCTGAGCATCAGTACCACTTTCCTTGCGCCTATCGCAATGCCCTTCAGGCAGATCGCAAAGCGGTTGCGGGAAAGGATCGGAAACAGCACACCGATCGTGCCGCCGCCCAGCTTGGCATTGATATCATCTGCGATGTCCTTGATGGTTGCGTAGTTTCCCTGGGCTCTTGCCACAATGGACTCTGTTACTGCCACCACATCTTTATCATGGAATTCAAAGCCGGCAGACTTTGAAGCCTCGATGACACTGTCTGTTACAATCTGCGGCAGATCGTCGCCCTGGCGGATGATCGGGCAGCGGATGCCTCTTGATACCGTACCGATTTCTCTAGTCATTGTTTTATGCACTCCTTGCATACCCGAATTTTAACAGAAAACAGCGTGCTACAATATCTGTATTGTGCAGAAGGGAGAAATATTCATGTTCAGTGATACGATTGCCGCAATCGCAACCGCCCCGGGTACCGGTGCAGTCTCCATCATCCGGATCTCCGGTCCGGATGCCCTGGCTGATTTGAATGCCGTATTTGATCATGATCTCTTTGATGCGGCAGGTTATACCATCCATCATGGCATGGTGCTTGAGCAGGGCAAGCCGGTTGATGAAGTGCTGGTCAGTGTCTTCCGGGCGCCGCGTTCCTACACCGGTGAAGATGTCATGGAACTGTCCTGCCATGGCGGTGTCTATATCACCCGCAAGATCCTGAGTCTGATCCTTGGCACCGGCGCAAGACTTGCCAGACGCGGTGAATTTACCGAGCGGGCATTTCTCAACGGCAAGATGGATCTCTCCCAGGCAGAAGGGGTCAATGACCTGATTGTCGCAAGGGATGGCATCAATGCGGCCAGTGCCGTGCATTCGCTGTCCGGCAGTGTGCGTAAACTGCTGGAACCGCTGGTGGAAGAGATCGTCCAGATCATCTCCCATATTGAAGTGAATATTGACTACCCGGAATATGATGATGTGGTGCAGCTGCGGGATGAAGACATCCTGCCGCACTCGGAACAGTGGCTGAGCCGGATCGACGCATTGATCGAACAGGCCCAGCAGGCAGTGCTGATCCGTTCAGGAATTGATACGGTCATTCTCGGCCGGCCGAATGTCGGAAAGAGTTCGCTGCTGAATGCATTATTGGAAGAGGACAAGGCCATTGTCACAGACATCCCGGGCACGACCAGGGATCTGGTAGAAGGATCCGTGCGGCTTGGCAATGTGACATTGAACCTGATTGATACTGCCGGGATCCGGCAGGCCAGCGATCAGATTGAGCAGATCGGCATTGAGAAATCACTGCAGGCACTGAAGAAGGCACAGCTGGCAATTGTTGTGCTGGACAGCTCGGCCGGGATCACGGAAGAAGACCAGAAACTGCTGGATCTGACCAAAGACAAAGACCGGATTGTTGTCTACAACAAGAAAGACAAGAAAGAGATACCGGATACGATTGCCGTATCGGCAATCCAGAAGGATGTCACGGAACTGGTTCATGCGATTGAAGAGAAATACAAAGATGAAATCACTGCCGCAAGCGGTGATACATTGAACAATGAACGGCAGATCGGCCTGGCTATCCAGGCAAGGGCCTCAATGGTGGAAGTGATCCGCTCTCTCAAAGAAGGCACACCGCTGGATCTGGTTACCATTGATCTGCAGAATGCCTATGACGCACTGAAGGAAATTACCGGAGAATCCACGCGGGAGGGACTGCTGGATGAGATCTTCAGCCGGTTCTGCCTTGGAAAGTAAACAGATGACAGCTTACGTAGATTCCCATGCCCATATCTTCTCAGAAGAATTCCAGGATGATTTTGATGCGGTCATACAGCGGGCCAAAGATGCCCATGTGGAACAGATCATGATCATGTGCACCAAAGAGCACGAAGCAGAGCAGGCCATTGCCTTTGCCAGAAAGGACCCGGAACATTACCGGGTTGCCTATGGCATCTTCATGGATGATGTCGATCAGGCAGATGCGCGCTATGCACGGTTTGAAGAACTGATCCGCGATCCGATGGTTGCGGCAGTGGGAGAGATCGGCCTGGACTACTACTGGGTCAAGGATAACAAAGAAGCACAGAAGGCACTGTTCGTCCGCCAGATTGAATCTGCCCGCCAGGTTCATAAACCGATCCTGGTCCATGCCAGGGATGCCATGCAGGACTGCTTTGACATCCTGAAGGAACACCGGATTCCCGGTGTCATGCACTGCTACAGCGGCAGCGCAGAGATGGCAGTGGAGTTTACCAAACTGGGTTACTACATTGCCCTGGGCGGGGCACTGACGTTCAAGAATTCCAGACATGCCAAAGAAGTATGCCAGGCGGTCGATCCCGCATATTTACTGAGTGAAACGGACTGCCCCTATATGGCGCCGGAGCCTGTGAGGGGTACACGAAACGAGCCCTGCAACATCCCGTACATTGTTTACAAGATGGCAGAACTGAGAGACTGCAGTGTGAATGACATGGCAGATCAGATCATGGCAAACTACCGGCGTTATCTGAAGGAGACGGTATGAAACAGCGGATCCATCAGGTACTCATCGTGGAAGGCCATCATGATACGGAACATCTGAGACGGTTCTATGACTGTGATACGATTGAGACCCATGGCCTGGGGTTGGAAGAAGAGACGCTGAAGCTGATTGAAGAAGCACAGAAGAGCCGCGGCGTGATCATCTTTACCGATCCTGATTCCCCGGGAAACAGAATCCGCAGCCGGATCAATGAAGCAGTGCCGGGCTGTCTGAATGCCTTTGTGGACAAGATGGACGCAAGGACTGAAAAGAAGGTCGGTGTGGAACATGCCGCAAAGCCGGTTCTGGATGCGGCACTGGCCAACCTGGTTACCTGTGAATCCGTACCGGAAGGCAATCTGAAGATCGGGGATCTATATGAGCTTGGACTGTGCGGAAGAGATGACAGTGCAGAACGGCGCATGGCACTGGGAAAGAAACTGCACCTTGGTGCAGGCACTGCCAAGACAATGGTGCACCGGCTCAACTGCCTTGGCATCACAAAAGAAGAATTGAAGAAGGAACTGGAAAACTCATGACAAAAGCGATCGCCACTGCCGCAAGAACCAGGGAAATCCTGAATACATATGATCTTCATGCCAAGAAGGGCTATGGACAGAACTTTCTCGTGGATCTGTCAGTTGCCGCAAGATGTGCGGAAGCCGGATGTCTTGATTCAGCAGTCATTGAAGTGGGGCCGGGCATCGGCTCACTGACCGAACAGCTTGCCCAGCGTTCCAGGAAAGTACTGGCATTTGAAGTGGATGAACGGCTGCGGCCGGTGCTGCAGGAAACACTGCAGGCATATGACAATGTGGAAGTGGTATTCCAGGATGTACTCACGGCAGATCTGAAAACAACCGTCCCGGAATTGAAGCGCCAGTATGGCAGTGTGACTGTCTGTGCCAATCTTCCCTATTACATTACTTCTCCGGTACTGTTCCGGTTCTTTGAATGCGGACCGGATATTTCATTGATTACTGTCATGGTGCAGAAGGAAGTGGCTGACCGCTTCAGTGCGGCACCCAACTCCAAAGACTATGGCGCCCTGTCCGTTGAGGCACAGTATCTCTACATGGTGAAGAAACTCTTCAATGTACCGCGGGGCTGCTTCAACCCATCGCCCAACGTGGACAGTGCGATTGTGCAGTTTCAGGCAAAACCGCAGGCGGATTTGGCGATAGACACCGCCGGATTCTTTGATCTGGTGCAGGGTGCGTTCAAACAGCGGCGTAAAACGCTGTACAATAATCTGAAAGAGTACACGGGATCTGCAGAACAGGCGCTGAACCTCTTGCATGAGGCAGGCATCGGTGAGCAGGCCCGGGCTCAGGAACTTGGTACAGAGGAAATGATCCGGCTGTACCGCTGTTACAGGGGAATGTAAACATGAAAGACCGCGCATTTGCCAAAATCAATCTGTGTCTTGATGTCGTAAGAAAACGGGAAGATGGATACCATGAACTGAAGATGATCATGGTACCGATTGATTTTTATGATGTGCTGGAAATGAACTTTGCCCAGGAAACTTCCATGAAGCTGAACCGGGCGTATCTGCCGGTCAATGAAAAGAATACGGTCATCAAGGCAATCCAGGTCATGAAGGATACGTATCACCTGGAAGAAAACTTTGCCTGTGTGCTGCAGAAGACGATTCCCACCCAGGCAGGACTTGCCGGGGGCAGCGCTGACGCGGCGGCAGCGATCAGACTGATCAACCGCATGTGCAGGCTGCATCTCAATGACGAAACGATGATTGAACTGGGCAGACAGGTAGGTGCAGATGTACCGTTCTGTCTGATCAACCGGCCGGCACTGGTCGGCGGGATCGGCGAAGAGATTTCAACCTTTGAGTGTCATCCGGACTTTGAACTGTTACTGGTCAAGCCAAGAAGAGGCGTATCAACCAAGGCGGCATTCGGGGCACTGGACTTTGATCATATTGAACACCCGGACTGCGAAGCGATGCGTACAGCACTGATCAACCAGGACTATGGGGGAGTGATTCACTCCCTTGGCAACAGCCTGGAGGCGGTATCGCTGAAGCTGGTGCCGGAGATCCGGCAGGTCAAGCAGGAACTCGTGGAACTGGGATTTGACGGGGTGTTGATGTCGGGCAGCGGATCCACGGTGTTTGGCATTACCAAAGACAGGTCACTTGTAACACATGGCGCAGAAGTCATGAAACATCAGGGCAACTTTGTAAGAACGACCAGGATCATGCGCTGATCATACAATTCTGAGGTGTGGGAGAAAAATGAAGAAACAGATCCGTTCAGTGTGGTTGATGATAGCGGTGCTGCTGGGCAGTCTTTTCACTGTGCCGCTGCAGGCCGAAACCACCAGCATTGCGGATGATCCGCGGGTGCTGTTTCTTTCTTCCTATAACTATGACTGGGAGAGTGTGCCAAAGCAGCTGGATGGCATCACTTCAGTGCTGGATGGGCACGCCTCTGTGGAATATGTCTTCATGGATACCAAACATGAGGAGTATGAGACCGTCAAGCCAAGGGTCTATGAAGAGATCAAGGCGCATGAAGATTCTGACGGTGCGTATGACTATATCATTACCGCAGATGATGCGGCACTGCAGTTTGTACTGGAATACCGCAGTGAACTGTTTGATGGTGTACCGGTCGTGTTCGAAGGCGTCAATAATGAGGAGTTCGCTGCGACGGCGGCAGAAGATCCGCTGATTACCGGGGTTGTGGAAACATTCCCGCTGGAAGATACCCTGGAGACAGCGATCAAGATCCAGCCGGATGCCACCCGTGTCGTGGGGATCAGTGATGATACACTGTCCGGTGCCGGTTCAACGGATCAGTTCATGGACTGCCAGGACAGTTTCCCGGATCTTTCATTTGAAGTGCTGGACACCTCGACGATGACCATTGAGCAACTCCAGCAGACACTGAGCAGTTATGGCAATGATACGATCCTGGTCTTCCTGATGATGACGACCGACACCACCGGTAAGCATTATTCCGGAACGGAAGCGGTGGAATTCATCTGTGCCAATACCTCCATCCCGGTATACAAGGCTGATGAACTTGGCATGGGCAACGGGATCCTGGGCGGTGTCATGGTCTCCTATTCAGAGATGGCTGCGGAAGCGGCCAGGATTGTACTCGATGTGGACAGGGGCACACCGATCAAGACCTACCAGGTGGAAAAGGCAGCGACCTATCCATGTTTCGACCGCGATGTCATGAAGCAGTATTCCATCAGTACCAGTGCGGTACCGGAAGGAAGCACCTTTATCAATGAGAAGGTTTCATTCTTTGATCAGTACAAGAAAATCATCCTGCCGTCGGCAGTGATGTTCGGGGTCATGGCACTTGGCATTATGCTGAGCATCATGGGCAACCGCAGATTGAAGAAAGCACTCAAGCTGCAGTCACGGGCAAAGGATCTTGCCTGGCAGGCAGAAGATTCCATGCGCCAGCAGAAACAGGAACTGTCGGATATCCTGAATCATATTGCGACCGGTATCCTGGTCTATTCCTTCCATGAAGATCACTTTGAAATATCCGCTGCCAATGATGCGGTCTGCCGGATGATGGGCATCGACCGGGATAAGACCATCGGCACTAAAGATGATGCCGCCCTGCAGCTGGTTCATCCATCTGACATGCCGGTTGTCCTGAAGGCCATTGAACAGCTGAAGATGCCGGGTGGGTCAGTTGATTTCCATTACCGGTCCAGAAATCTTACCAGCGGGAAGTATCTCTGGGTGTCCGGCCGTGGGCGCAGTATCGGCCAGGAAGATGGAACGGTCACTGCCTATGTATCCTCCGCTGATATCACCAAACAGCGGCAGGCAGAGAAACTGCAGCGGGAACTGGATGCGGCCCAGAAGGAAAATGAGATCAAGGCAGACTTCTACTCCCGCATGAGCCATGATATGAGAACCCCGATGAACGGTATTCTCGGCATTGCCGATCTTGCCTCAGAAGAGCAGGATATCAATCAGCTCCATCAGGATCTCGGCAAGATCAAACAGTCCGGGGAATACATGCTCAGCCTGATCAACGATACGCTGGATCTGCAGCGCATTGAGACCGGGCGGATGAAGCTGGAACCGGAGATCGTCTGTGAACGGGATCTCTTCAATGAGATGGAAGCCATGATTGATCCATTGATGAAAGAGAAACAGATTCACTTTACGGTAGATACGTCCAGTACGGAACTGGACCGCTATGTCAACGTGGATCCGGTCAGGAGCAAACAGATTGTCGTCAATCTGCTGTCCAATGCGGCAAAATATACACCGGCCGGCGGAACAGTGGTGCTGTCGCTGAGCGAGAGCGGCAGGACAAAGAAGATCTCGCATGAAGTGCTCAAGATCACTGACAACGGGGTCGGCATGTCAGAGTCGTTCCTGAAACACGGGATCTTCAAGCCGTTTACCCAGGAGCGCAATGTCTATTCCATGGACTATGCAGGGTCCGGCCTCGGGCTGTCCATTGTCAAAAGTCTGGTGCAGCTGATGCACGGGAAGATTGAAGTGCAGAGTGAACTGGGCAAGGGATCATGCTTTACCATCTCCATGGATATTGAGCTGGTGCCGCAGGAGACCGTCAACCTTCAGAAAGATCAGGCGGCCGAGAAACACCAGCAGTATCTCAACTGCCTCAATGGCAGGGTAGTGCTGCTCTGTGAAGATCAGCCGCTGAATGCGGAGATTGCAATGCGCATCCTGCAGAAAGCAGGCGCTGATGTGGTCTGGGCAAAGGATGGGGCGGAAGGCGTGAAACGCTTCATGGATTCCGCAGCCAATGAGTTCGATGCCATCCTGATGGATATCCGGATGCCGAACATGGATGGACTGGAAGCGGCGAAAATGATCCGTGTTTCCTCACACCCGCACGCTCAGGATATTGCGATCATTGCCATGAGTGCCAATGCCTATCCGGAAGATATCCAGAAATCACTGGATGCCGGCATGGACGGACATCTGGCCAAACCGGTGATACCGGAGCGGCTGTATGAAACACTGCTGAATGCCTGGGGCACAGCAGAAAAGTCATTGAATAATCAGTCTCGGAATTGATCATGCATGATATACTGATTCCGCAGGGATTATTCCCGATAAACGAGAAAGGGGATCCATCAGATTATGAGTGAAAATAACAGTCAGTCACAGGCTCAGGCAGAAACACCGATTACATTGACCCTGACACCGGATGAGACAAAGGAAGAACAGGCACAGCAGCTTTCCGATCTGGAAGCCAAGAAGAATGAGGAAACCAATGCCGCATCAGTACAGGCTGCCAAAGATGCACTGGATGAGTCAAAGCTGAGCGACGCAGAACGCAAGCAGGTCAATGATTTCTCCAAGCAGATCGATATTACGGCAACCAATACCATTCTGCAGTATGGATCCAATGCCCAGAAGAAAATCACTGACTTCTCAGATACTGCTTTGAAGAATGTACGCACCAAGGATCTTGGTGAAGTGGGCGATCTGCTTGGAAGTCTTGTCAATGAGCTGAGAGGCTATGATACCTCCAAGACAGAAGAGAAGAGCGGATTCTTCGGCATGTTCAAGAAGGGCGCCGACAAGATTGAATCCTACAAGGTCAAGTATGACAAGGCTGAAGCCAATGTTGATAAAGTGGCAGCCGCACTGGAAGAACATCAGATCCAGCTGCTGAAGGATATTGCCCTGTTGGATCAGCTGTATGAGCGCAATGCCCAGAACACCAAAGAACTGAGCATGTATATCATCGCCGGCAAGAAGAAGCTGAATGAAGTACGTCAGACACAGCTTCCTGAACTGGTCGCCAAGGCAAAGCAGTCCGGTCTTCCGGAAGATGCCCAGGCAGCCAATGATCTGGCCCAGTCCTGCGACCGCTTTGAAAAGAAACTGTATGATCTGGAGCTGACCCGTCAGATCTCCATCCAGATGGCTCCGCAGATCCGTCTGGTCCAGAACAACGATACATTGATGACCGAGAAGATCCAGAGCACCCTGGTCAATACCATTCCGCTGTGGAAGAATCAGATTGTCCTGGCAATGGGGGTCTCCCATTCTCAGGAAGCCATGAAGGCAGAGCGCGATGTCACCAACATGACCAACGATCTTCTGAAGAAGAATGCCGAAACACTGCACCAGGCTACGGTAGATACTGCCAAGGAGTCTGAACGCGGTATTGTCGATATCGAAACACTCCAGCATACCAATGAGCAGCTGATTGCCACCCTGGATGAAGTGATCCAGATCCAGAAGGACGGCCATGAGAAGCGCGTTGCGGCAGAGGCAGAACTGACCAAGATCGAAGGACAGCTCAACTCCAAACTGCTGGAAATCCAGAACGAAAAGGACGTTACCAAGCAGGGCTGATCACAGCAGTACAATTGATAGAACAGACCGGAGACATCATCAGTTCCGGTCTTTTTCGTATCTCAAGCGTGTGGATTCTGTGAAAACGGGGTCTGGAATGCGTTACTGATGAAAGTTTCAGTGAAAGAATGATGAAATTGTTCTGTTCAGAACATTTTTTCAGAAATGTCAATTGACGTGAAGTCAATTTTCAGTAAAAATACGGCTATCAGCAGAAACACATACCATCTGTAAGATGCATTGCCAAAGATGTTTTTGATTCTCTGAAATCAGAAAGGAGCTTATGTATATGAATGTAAGCCATAGTGTATCAGTCGATTCCAAAGGAGCAGTGACCTCAAAGGTGACTGTCACAGCAGTGAACGGTTCCGAAGAACATATGATGGAAGCGACCGTAGATATTATCATCAATTACCGTGAGGTGACGGACGGTCCGAGGATGGAGGAATTGATCGCCGCCGATGAAGCCAGAGTCCACGAACTGTTCGCCAAGGAAATCACCAACGAGCAGCTTGATGAAATCTTCGCCGATATCCGCAAGGCGGCAGCCAACCGGGATCTCAGTAAAACCGGCAGCCAGGTGCGTCTGCGCTGATCAGACCAGGGAAGTTTCCAGTGATGGAAGCTTCTTTTTTCTGCCTCAGATAACATTTCACGCCGGATTGTTCCATTCTGATCAATCTGCTCAGATAAATTAGCACACGATTGATCGCATGCTGTTGACATCGATAACATAGCGTGCTATTAATATTAGCGTCCAAGGAGGAATCACGAATGGAGATGGAATGCGGAATGCTGATCAAGATGGTTCATGATGAACTTGAAAAGTCAGCGAACAACATGCTGAGAAACTCAGACCTGACACTGGCGCAGATAGGAGTCCTGATGTTTATCAGCGACCAGCCGGAACATATCGCCCCGATGAAGGAGATTGAACATCAGCTTCACGTAGCACAGTCGACAACCACCGGAATCATCATGCGGATGGAGTCCAAGGGATTTGTAGAAACAAGAGATGATGTAAGAGACCGGCGGATCAAGAAAGTAAAGATCACTGCCAAAGGATTGAATGCATGCAAGAATGCCAGAAAGCATATGGACATGGCAGAACAGAATCTGCTGTCGCCGCTCAATCTGAAAGAGCAGGCAGAACTGAAAGACCTGCTGAGAAAAGTGGCAGCTGGCAATCAGTAATATAGAATCCCGCAGAAATGCGGGATTGATTCACACCACATCAATCGCAGACGATCAATAGTGTCGTAATAAAAGGAGCGGATTAAATGGATATTCTGAGAGTATTGAAATATCTGAAGAAAAAACAGTGGGCATATGTCATCACCGCCATCGTGTTCATTGTTGTTCAGGTATGGCTGGATTTGAAACTGCCGGATTACATGTCGGCAATCACAACTCTGGTTGAGACAGAAGGCAGCACAATGGCGGAGATCCTGGAACAGGGCGGATACATGATGCTCTGTGCACTGGGATCCATGGTATCGTCCATGATCGTTGGCTGGTATGCAGCCCAGGTCGCAGCAGGACTTTCCCAGACATTGAGAGAAAAGGTATACAACAAGACCATAAATCTTTCCATGGCAGAGGTCAACAGGTTCTCCTCTTCCAGCTTGATCAACCGTACCACCAATGATATTACCCAGATCCAGAATCTGGTGTCCATGGGCTTACAGGCAATCATCAAGGCGCCGATCATGGCTGTATGGGCAATCGTCAAGATTTCCGGCAAGAGCTGGCAGTGGACAACTGCAACTGCAGTCGCTGTCATCATCCTGGTATGCATGCTGGCAATCACCCTGGTCTTTGCAGTTCCGAAGTTCCAGAAGATCCAGA
>JAKVJO010000066.1 GCA_022486935.1 Solobacterium sp.
ATACCACAAAATAATTTCATAGAAAAACAGAGAAATCAGCGTAGTCATGCTAGATCTCTCTGTTTTCATAATTGGTAAGTGTTCAAGTCCGGAATATAGCCGGTGAGCTGAGCTGTGTCAAGACTAATCAGCACCTGCTTTCAGACTAATCAGCACCTGCTTTCAGATGATAAGAGCCAAAACGAACAATCCGCCTTGAATTGCGTACAACAGCAAGAGAATCAAGGGTGACAAAAGGCAGGGGAGCTATCCCTGCCTTTTGTATGTAACTGGTGATGCCATGGTCATATGTTGATTATCCATAATATAGCCGGTGGGCTGAACTGTGTCAAGAAGCACACATGCATGCATATTATGCTGTGTGACTCGCAAATGATAATGTCTCGTTGAATCGCAATTGATTATGTCTCACTTGATCTATAGGATTAAGCCTACAGAAAGTGAGGCTCAATGAGAAAGGCAGAATTACGAATGAACGAGATTGAGAAGTATGAAGTGATTAAGCATCTAGTGGATCATGACGGGAATAAGAATCGTGCTGCTGCGAAACTTGGAGTAACCAGAAGAACGATTGACCGTATGATTCACACCTACAAGGAACAGGGAAAAGAAGGATTCCTGCACGGTAACAGAGGAAGATCTCCCGCAATTGCCAAGGATGAGAGTGTACGGGCTCAAGTGATCGAGCTGTATCAGAGTAAATATGAGAATGCCAATCTTACACACTTCTGTGAACTGCTGGAATCCATGGAACAAATCAAGGTTTCCAGAAACACTGTCAATCACTGGCTGCGTACGGAGCACATCCTGTCGCCAAAGGCACACAGGAAAACAAAGAGGAAACTGAAGAAAGAACTGTGCCAGCTGCAGCAGGCAGCCAAGTCAGGCAAGTCGAAATGTGAGATTGAGAAGCAGTTGGAGTGTATCGAACAATCAGAAGCCCATCCTACCCGGCCAAGAAAGGCCTATATGGGTGAACAAATCCAAATGGATGCCTCGTCCATTTGCTGGTTCGCAAACATTACTACGCACTTGCATCTGGCCATAGACGATGCGTCAGGAATGGTCGTAGGAGCTTATCTGGACTACGAAGAAACATTGAAGGGCTATTATCATGTCCTGTATCAAATCCTCATAAACTACGGCATTCCTGCACTATTCAAGGTAGATAAGCGAACAGTATTTGAATACAAACGGAAGAACGCACCGCAGGATTACGAAGATACCTTTACACAGTTCGGATATGCCTGTAAAACACTGGGAATTGAAATTGAAGCCTCCAGCGTACCTCAAACAAAAGGCCGGGTTGAACGCCTCAACCAGACCTTCCAATCGCGACTCCCTATCGAATTGAGATTAGCAGGAGTCACCACCATAGAGGAGGCCAATCAATTTCTTATTGAATATATCAAAAGGTTCAATCAGCAGTTCGCTCTACGCCTAAATAGTACTCACAGCGTATTCGAAAGGCAACCGTCTGAAGATGTGATCAACACTACACTGGCTGTTCTTACATCCCGAGTCATCGATAACGGTCATTCCATTCGTTTCAAGAATGGCAGATACCAGCCTGTCACTAAAGACGGCAGTGCTGTATATCTGACCCCGGGAAGCACCGCCCTGGTAATCGAGGCATTTGATCAGAACTTATATCTGAACGTGTTGGATCAGTTATTCGCTCTCAAACTGATACCAGAGCACGAAATTGTATCTCATGAGTTCGATACAGTGAAAGAAACCAAGCCGCGCAAATATTACATACCGCCATTAACACATCCTTGGAAACAGGCTTCATATAACGCATATTTGGCCAGACAAAAGCACCGTCCTGAATACATAAACGAGTATTCAGATTCCGGTGCTAATGTTTGACGAAATTCGAGACATTATCAAATGCGATTGACAGAAGCACACATGCATGCATATTATGCTGCTGTGCTTCAGACTGTGACTGCTGCTTTGTAGCAGCCAAGCAGGCGGCACTCACTGCAGCGTTCCTTCAATCCTTCAATTGCCTCTTTGACATCCGGGTCTTCCGTGTTGCCTTTGAAATCAATATAGAACAGATATTGGAAGGCATGGCCGGGAATCGGTCTGGACTCCAGTTTGGTAACGTTGATCTGTTTATCTGCCAGTGCGCCGAGTGCCTGATACAGTGCGCCCGGTTCGTGCTTCAGCACCAGCATCATGGAAATCTTGTCTGCTTCTGGATCCTGCTCTTCGTGGGCGGTTACCAGCAGGAATCTGGTCATGTTGGTATCGCTGTCCTGTATCTCAGTGCGCAGGGAATGCAGGCCGTAGTACTCCCCTGCTCTTCTGGATGCCAGGGCTGCCTTGGATGGATCATTGCACTGTTTGACATATTCCACAGCCGCTGCACTGTCGCTGCAGGCAATCGGCTTGATTTCAGGATGGGCATGGAAGAAGTTCTGGCACTGGGAGATTACTTCCGGATGGCTGTACGCTTCCTTCAGTGTTTCCATCTGGGTGCCGGGCAGTACAATCAGATCTTCTCTGATTGGTACAACGATTTCTCCGACCGCATGGACATGATGATGCTGGAACAGATCATAGGTACGGGCAATGACTCCGGTCGTGGTGTTTTCCACCGGTAACATTGCACAGTCCAGTTTTCCTTCATCACATTCATTCAGGATGGTGTTGAAATCTGTATAGTTCTTCGGTTCATAGCGCTGCGCATTGAAATACTGCATGACGGCAATTTCACTGAAGGTTCCGTGTCTGCCAAGATATCCGACTTTCACTGTCATTCAAAGTTCACTCCTTTGATCAATGCTATAATTCTAATATGCAGAACACAAAAAGCAACCTGCGTTTCCTCTTTGGATGCGCCCTGACCCCGCTGATGATGCTGATAACGTTTTATGGAACAGATCCCGGTGTCATCAATTATACCCACATGCTGAACAATCCTGCTCAGGCATTAAGGGCTGTACTTGCCGGTATTCCGGCATTTGTCTATATCTTTCTGTCCATGGTGAAGATCGGCTGCCGCATGTACCCGAAGAAATCATGGATGACGCACTGTATCGTATTTGCCGTCATTGTATTATGTGCCGTGCTCTTCCCCTATCATGAACCGGTGGATTTCCCTTCTGCCATGCATATCATCTGCACCATGCTGTCGGTCGCAGATCTGCAGCTGCTGCTGTACCGGATCGGCTGGCAGAATATCAAAGTCAGGGATCTGTACTTTCTGACCGTATCAGCCGGCTGGCTGATCTCACTGGCATACAACAGTGTCAACGGCTGGGCTGAGATCATCTATGCAAGCATGACTTCCATTGCCATTACCATCCTGAACAAAGAGACAAGAGAAAAGGCCATCGCGTGAGATGACCTTCTCTTTATAATCTGAAGTATTGGCTTACTTTGCAGCGCTGTACTTGCGGCGGTCCTCACTGAGGTTGTCGCAGTAGTAGCGGACAGTCAGTGTCGGGTTGATCTTGTCTGCTTCTTTCGGCTCAACGATGAATCCGTCGCCTTCCAGCATGCAGTCGAGAATTGCCTTGCAGCAGGTATCAATGTTGTCTGCACCTGCTTCGAGTTCTGTCAGCAGATCGCCGGCATTGATCTCGATGTACAGCCAATCCATGTTATGTGCTTCCCACTTCTTCCAGTTGATGACATCCTTGTATTCCTGGATGTTCTTCTTCGGAGTCTCTGCTTTCTTGACAGCTGGTGCTTTCTCAGCAGCCTTCTTGACAGCGGCAGCTTTCTTCGGTGCAGCTGCCTTCTTGGCAGGTGCCTTCTTTGCAGGGGCCTTTGCGGTCTTTGTCTTCACAGCGGCAGTTGGTTTCTTTTCTTCAGTAGTTGTCTTTTTCTTTGCTGGCATCTGAATTCCTCCCCTTCGAATATCGAAGATTGATCCTATACGGATTATAGCACAGATAACCGCATGGCAAACGGGTATTCTTTGCTTTTGACGTCTGGATAGTTTATGCTGTATGAGTAGAAAGAAGCGCAAGATGATCATTGACCGTGAAGGCATGCTGGCAATCGAAAAGTCATCCGGGCAGACAGTCAGAAAACTGATGGAATCTGCCGGAACAGTTTCGGCGCGCGAAATCGAATCCATCGTTCCTGCACATGCCCATATTCTCATTCTTGCAGGTACTGGAAATAACGGCGGTGACGGGTTCGTCATTGCAAGACTGCTCGAGAAAACATATACCGTCAAAGTGCTGCTGTGCGATGGAACGCCATCCACCAAAGAAGCACTGGCTGAATATAAGAAGCTGGATGAGCACTGCATCATCAAAGAAAAATCATTTCAGAAGGAACTGGCAAAAGCAGATGCAGTCATTGATGCAGTCTATGGCTTCAGCTATCATGGCACCCTGCTTCCGGAGATCAAGAGGATCTTCCAGGACGTCAACAATTCCGGTAAGGAAGTCATTTCCATTGATATCAACTCAGGCTGTGAATCAGATACCGGATTCTGTGATACCGATGCCATCCGTTCAACCATCACGCTGGCACTGGACTGCTATAAGCCATTTCATATGATGCGGAAGAATCATCAGATGTTCAAAGAGACCAGACTGCTCTCACTGGACCTGCCGCATCCGGAACACACGAAATATCATGAGATGAATGAGACACTCTTCTTTGAGCATTTTCCGAAGAAGGAAGAGAAAGCATATAAGGGAACATTCGGCAAAGCAGAGCTGATCGGCGGATGCTGGGGAATGGCCGGTGCCCTGTCACTGAATATCATCGGCGCACGCACCATCGGAGCTTCCTATCTGCAGGTTGTACTGCCGGAAGAAATCTACCCGATCGTTGCCGGACAGTTCATCCAGCCGGTATACCACCCCTTCGGCCATGAGACATGGCATGAGGTGATCTCCGGTGCACTGGACGGTGCAGGGTCAGTCGGCTTTGGGTCCGGCTGTGTCTACATGGATCATAAGGATGACATCCTGGATCTCATTCTGCAGGAATGCCATTCTCCGATTGTGCTGGATGCCGAGGCACTGCGCCTTCTCAAGCACAACACCTATATTCTGAAGTTCGTCAAAGCACCGATCATTGTCACACCCCATATCGGCGAATTCGCCGACATGGTCAACCAGCCTACTTCGGCAGTGAAAGATTCACCGATTCCGCTGGCCCAGAAATTTGCAAGAGACTACGGTGTCATCGTTGTCCTCAAGAGTCCCAACACGATCGTGGTATCTCCTTCCGGTGATATCTACATCAACCAGACCGGCAGTCAGGCTCTTGCCCAGGCTGGATCGGGTGATCTGTTGACCGGAATCATGACTGCCATGCTGTCCATGACAAGGGATGTCTTTACTGCAGTATGCATGTCTGTATGGCTGCATGGATATCTCGCTGATCTTGGTGTCAAAGGACACTCCCGGCAGGACTTCAATCTGGAGCGTTATCCGGAACTCATGGATCAGTTATTTGAATCGCATGGATTCTGAATCAGCCGTATTAGGGTACTGTGTACAATGGAATCAGGTTCAATGGTATAATAGCGTACGTATTTATTTTTGAGCCAAAAGGAGAGTTGATTTCATGCCTGGTAATACCCCGCAGGTCATCACAAGCAGGCAGGCCAAAGCACAGATAGATCACTTCGGCCGATCCCTGATTATCTATATTGCCGTATTCATGTTATTCCGCTACGGCACGTCACTCCTGTATTCCTATATTCCGGGAATGCTGAGTTCCATTGATTCCAATATTGTCCTGCAGTCAGGTGAGATTATCCTGCTGATTTTGATTGCGCTGATTCCCTTCCGGATCAGTGCGAACATGCTTCACCTGGATATCCATGATTATCTGGAACATGTCAAAATCAAACCGGGACGGATGCTGTGCATTGCCTGCATCGGTATCGGCATCAATCTGATGTGCACCAGCCTCGCATCCATCTTCGCCTTCTTCGGATCATCCTCTGTGACCAGCTATTCCTACCTTGGTCAGTTCAATACCCAGACAAACATCATCAATAACATTCTCTACTTCATCAAGAATGTACTCGTTGTACCGATCTGTGATGAATATATCTTCCGCGGCATTATCCAGAGACAGCTTGGCCACTATGGAAGATACTTCGGTGTCCTTGGATCAGCCATGCTGTTTGCAATCTCCAGGGGAACTCTGGTAGATGCACTTCCGGCATTCTTTGTCGGCTGGTACCTTTCCCTGATTACCCTGAAGTACCACTCCATCCATCCTGGCATTCAGATGCATATCATCCTTGCCGGATTCCTGTGGCTGCTGAACATTGCCCCGAGCAGTATGTTACTGCCGGTCACCCTGCTGATCATTGCAGTCTATGTTGTTGCCGGATTCAGCATCTTCTCAAGACGTGTATCAACCAACATGGTACGTTATGGTGCAACTGAGCCGAAGCTCTGGAAGATCCTGCTCACCTCACCGACCATCATCATCTGTATCCTGCTCTTCATCGGAAACATTGTACTGTCTACACTCTGACTCAGGCCGGTATCCCAGGATGCCGGTTTTCATATTCCTACTTCAGCGATGATCATGTATCGAATATCATCTTCATAACTGCTCTGCTGCAGTCAAAAACACAGCCCTCATTGAGAAGACTGTGTCCTGTTGTAAATCCATTTTGGCTGAGATCAGCCTTTTAATCCGGCTTCCTGACGCTGCATGTTCTCTACGACAACATCGTAGATGTCACCGACAGACTGCCCATACTCCAGTACCTGCCATGGTTCATTGGTATGAAAGTGAATCTTGATCAATGTATCATCACCGACAACCAGAAGACAGTCTCCTTTAAAGTGCTCGGTAATGTAATCATGAATCGCATCTTCAGAAAGATCATGTCCTTCAATCAGCAGCTGTGTATCAAACTTGAATTCAAGCGGTTCCATATGTATTGAACTCCTCCATCTGTACAGCGAGATTATATCATGAATCAACATGTCTGGCTCCTGAGCCGATAGCCAGATCAGGGACATTGTCGATCTTTTGAAAAATACCCCAAAGTGGCCGATTCCCGGACAAAAAGCTATCCTGCCCTTAGAGCAGAACTGCCTTTTTCCGGGGTCAAAAGCTATCCTGGCCTTTTGACTGAAAAGACAGCACAGGATAGGATAAAGCCACTGCCGGTATATGCACTGCCCAATTAATGGGAAGGAGGGTATGCCCATGGCAGAGATTGTGATGTTTTTGGGTTCGGTGATTGCAAGTATAGTTGCATATTATATTTGCAAATGGCTCGACCGAATACTGGAAAAGAAGAAGTGACCGGCAGCGAGCCGCCGTATCAAAAACCAGGAGCTGCAACTCCTGGTTTTCGTTTGGGTTTGTACCCATGGCTTATGATGTTTCACACACAATATACCCGTTAACCAGTGCCGGGTCAATAGTGAAATGGCATAATGCATGGAGATACAACAAATCAGAAGGATCATAATCAGCTCTCTGGATCAAATCATGCGTATTGCCGATATGGTGTTTGCAAATGGCTCGACCGAATACTGGAAAAGAAGAAGTGACCGGCAGCGAGCCGCCGTTTCAAAAACCAGGAGGCACAACTCCTGGTTTTCGTTTGGGTTTGTACCCATGGCTTATGATGTTTCACTCACAATATACCTGTTAACCAGTGCCGGGTCAATAGTGAAATGGCAATCACTTGTGACAGATCTGCAGAAAATTTCAATGCTGTGCGGGGAATCAGGTCCTGCTCTGCGTATAAGTGAGATGAAGGAGGCATTCACTTATGCCAAAGAAGAATAACTGCACCACACAGGATCTCACTGCAATGCTGAAAGAAGGCATCCAGACACTGTATACCAGTGACTCCTACAAAGCATATCTTTCTGCCATGTCACGGTTTCATAACTACAGTTTCCGCAACAGCATGCTCATCTATCAGCAGAAACCGGATGCCACACTGGTAGCCGGATACCGGATCTGGCAGGATCGCTTTGAGCGTCATGTGAATAAGGGAGAAAAAGGCATCCGGATTCTGTTCCCCATGATCACGAAACAGAACGATACAGAGGATCCTGCAAAGCCTTCCATTATCTTCCGGGCCGGCTGTGTATTTGATATCTCCCAGACCAGCGGGAAAGAACTGCCGGGTCCGTTTGTAAAACACCTGGATGGAGAAGTCAGGGACTATGCAGGATTTTTAAAAGTACTGAAATTGATCTCGCCGGTCCCTGTTCAGTTTGAGCATATTCCGACCGGTGCCTGCGGATACTTCCATGTGCAGAATCAGGTGATTGTCATTGATGAATCACTGAGTCAGGTACAGACCATCAAAACATTGATCCATGAACTGTCCCATGCCCTTCTGCATGATGGCAATACTTCCTGTGACACCCGTACCAGGGAGGTACAGGCAGAGAGTATTGCCTATACGGTATGCAAACGGTTCGGCATTGATACCTCTGATTATTCCTTTGCCTACATTGCCGGCTGGAGCAGTGATCAATCTCTGGAAGAACTGTCTTCTTCCATGGAGGTGATCCAGAAGACTGCAGATCAGCTGATCCTTGATATCATGCGGCTGCGCAGTCCGGAGGTACTCACGTATCTGCATATTCCGGAAAAGACACCGGACAATGCACTGCCCTTCTGAGGCGAAAGAAAACCACTTCAATCAAACTGAAGTGGTCTTCTTTTGTTAAGTCAGTTTGCCTGTGCCGATGCTGCTGCCTGCTGGCCGGCGACTCTGCCGTAGTAGATACTGCCGGAGATGGCAACACCGCAGCCAGGATACTCGGTTCCAAACAGTCCCGGGAATGATACTTCGCCTGCCGCATAGAGGCCGGTGATCGGTTCATTGCTGGTGTTGAGCACTGCGGAATTGGTATCTGTGACAATACCGGAATATGTGACAGTGACACACGGATCCAGTTCAATGGCATAGATAGTATCACCTTCGATCGGTGTCATGTATTCAGCCGGTTTGCCGAAGTCTTCATCATTGCCTGCTGCAGCAAGCTCATTGTAGCGGTCAATGGTAGCCTGCAGGGTATCTGCGTCAATATCAATCTGTTCTGCAAGTTCAGCAACTGTAGATGCCTTCGGGGTGGAATCCAGGGTCATTGCATACTGGACCATCTGGTTGGTATCGGAAGCAGTTGCGATATACCATGCCTTGTTGGAATGTACTTTTGCCAGCGCATCGCCGACATGATACTGATAGGTATATTCGTTGGCAACACGCTCGCCGCCATCAGAGATGATCAGTCCTGCTTCTTCGTTGATGCCGACACCGGATGTCAATGAAGTATAGACAACCTGTACTGCCGGGTAGTCTTCAATCTGGGCGCCGACTGCTTCAGCCATATCCATGCCTTCGCCGATATTGCCGGCCGGAACGGAGGTAATATAGTTGTCAAACTTCTCGCCGTAGTTCTCTACCTTGTCTTTGTTGGATGCGTAGCCGCCGGTTGCGATAATGACGGACTTGGCATTGACGGTAATCTTGGAGCCGTCTGCTGCAGTTGCCTCAACACCGGCTGCCGCATCGTTATCCATGATGACGCTGTTGACTGTGGTGTTGTAGATGATTGTTACGTTTTCATTATCCTTGATCATGTTGTACAGCGGAACTGTGATGTTTCCGCCGTAGCCGTTGGTCATTCCGCCGCCGCCTGTGGTATTGGTGACACGGTTCGGGGTAATGGAAGAATGGATCGGTTCAACGTCCTGCATGACGACACCGACATCCTGTTCCAGCCAGTCATAGGTATCCAGTGCATTGTCGCAGAAGGTTCTCAGTTTGCTGGTATTGATATAATCTCCGCCGACAGATGCGAGATAGTCATACATGTCATCTGCGGTATCGGTAATGCCGTCAGCGATCTGCAGATCAGTGCCGGCTGCCATGACCTTGCCGCCGGAACGGGTTGTTGCACCGCCGATGATGCCCTGCTTCTCAATGATGATGACTTTGGAACCTGCTTTAGCAGCTTCGATTGCTGCAGAGAGCCCTGCTCCGCCTGCACCGGCAATGACAACGTCGGTATCATATGTTTCATCTTTGGCTTCAGCCTTTGCAGAAGAGACATTCTTCAGTGCATCAACATCGCCGCCTGCCTGCTTCACGCAGTCAGATACTGCAGTGACGATTGCTGCAGAAGTATAGGTAGCGCCGGTGACCAGATCGACACCCAGTCCCTGTGCATCTACAATCTCCTGCGGAATGACACTCACCGGTGTGGTATCCATGCCCTGTCCGATGCCGTAAGTTTCTTTCTGGTCTGTGACCTGTACATCCTTGATGCTGGTATCGTCAAATGTGACAGATACGGTCAGATCTCCTTTATATGCTGTTGTTGTTGCAGTGTAGGTGCCGGCTGTGTAGCTGGCTGCTGCAGCCGTCGTGCTGGACGTTGCTGCGGTGGATGAGCTGCATGCGCACAGTGTTACAGCCATGCCTGCACAGATCACCCGTGACAAATACTGTTTCATAGGTTTCCTCCCTTTATGCTTGTTAACAGATTAACATATCCTTCAGCGTCACTGTCAAATTGGAATTTGAAACCGCTTCAAGTGCTGATTTCATGCGGAATTGTTGTTTTGAACACGGCTTTTCTGTATACTGAAAGCATCCCCTAAGGAGACACTTTATGAGACTGCAGGAAATCCTTGAACGCACCGGCCTGACCAGAAAAGCAGTGTACTTCTATATTTCAGAAGGACTGATCAAACCGGAGCGCAGTGAAGAGAACGGCTACTTTGAATTCAGTACAAAGGATCTGCATACACTGCAGACGGTTAAACTGCTCCGGGATACGGGCATGTCCATGGAACACATCAAAGATGCCATTGTCCACCCTACCCAGGCCAACTTCTTCCTGCACCGTCAGGTCCATGAAATCAAGGAGTCCATTGAGCAGGAAATGCAGCAGCTGAAACTGCTGAACAGTCTCTTCGAAGAAATTCCGC
>JAKVJO010000067.1 GCA_022486935.1 Solobacterium sp.
CGGGTCAATCAGCAGTGTGAATTTGAAACCCCGGAAGAACTGGCTCACTTTCTGGATGAAGGCTATACCGCCGGTGTCGGTGATGACTTCTTCCGCATCGGTCCTTTGAAGATGATCGCAGATGGATCACTCGGTGCCCGCAATGCGGCGATGAGCCGCCCCTATCATGATGACCCGGATAATACCGGTGTGCTGCGCTATACCCGCAGTGAACTGGATACCTGGATCAGACTGGCCAATGAGTACAACATGCCGACAATTACCCACTGCATCGGTGATCGGGCACTGGAACAGGTGCTGAATGTCTATGATCACTATGTACTGGAGAATAATCCGCTGAGATATGGGATTGTGCACTGCCAGATCATGAAGCCGGAACAGACGGAACGGATCATCAGGATGAAACTGGACTGCTATTTCCAGTCGCTGTTTTTGGAACATGATGCGCCGATTCTGGAAAAGAGATGCGGAAAGAAACTGGCAGATTCCAGCTATCCATATAAAACACTGTTTGAAGGAACCTCAGCATCCAATGGATCTGATGCACCGGTTGAAGTGCCGAATCCATTGATGGGCATCCAGCTGGCAGTCACCAGAAAAACAACGGATGGTGCATATGCAATGAATCCGGAAGAATGCCTGTCAGTGAAACAGGCAATTGATTCCTATACCGGAAAGGGCATTGACAATCTGCAGCTCAACGACCTGACCGGCCGCATTGAAGCAGGTTATAAAGCAGACTTTGCGGTGCTGGATCAGGATATTACGAAACTGGAACCGGAACAGATCGGAAGTGCAAAGTGCATGATGACAGTCATGAACGGCGAAACGGTATACGATAAATGATACGGATGATCAAGGCGGATGATTACTTCGCATGCTGGTGGTGGTACAACTGGTACATTGCCCATACCAATGTCACTTTTGAAACTGCACCGCTTGGCTTTTCAGACTTCAAAGAGAGGATTGAAACCATCCGTACAAGATATCCATGGATTGTGCTGCAGGAAGATGATGATCTGCGCGGCTATGCCTATCTGGAACCGTTCAATGAGCGGGCTGCGTATGACTGGACCTGCGGGCTGTCAATATACGTGGCACCGGACATGAATCATCATGGTTATGGAAAACAACTGATGACTGCAATCCTGGATCTTGCAAAGCAGGATGGCTATAAGACTGTGATTTCCATCATCACGGAAGGCAACAAAGCATCCGAGAATATCCACGAATCATTTGGCTTTGAGAAGATCGGCAGATTTGCGGAGTCCGGATATAAAAATGGAAAATGGCTTGGCGTCAGCTACTATGGCAAACGACTTACCGATACAACTGAAGCAATGGAAGAACCGTTGAATCTTGATCCCTACGCAGTGACGAAGCCAGGAAGGGTACCAATTACTGAATGAGAAATATTGTGTTGGCTGGAATCAATCTGGCCGATGAGCATGAATTTGAGCAGAACATGCAGGAATGCCGGGAACTGTGCCGGGCCTGCGGAATGGAAATCAAAGCGGAAGTAACCCAACAGGCAAGGACGATTGATCCTGCGACAGCCTTCCGCAGCGGAAAACTGGAAGAACTGCAGCGGACAATTGAAGCAGTGCAGGCAGATGGCATTGTGTTCTACAACCGACTGCCGCTGGCTCCGACGGCTGCAGTTTCAGAAGCGTGCGGGGTGCCGGTCATGGACCGCACTGCACTGATCCTGGAGATCTTTTCAAGACGGGCCAGAAGCAGGCAGGCAAAACTGCAGGTGGAAGCAGCCCGGCTGGAATATGCACTGCCAAGGCTGATTCACTCAGAAGAAGAGGAAGAAACGCACCAGCGCGGCGGTGCCTATCAGAACAGGGGCGGCGGCGAAATGCGGGCTGCGATTCTGAAGAAGCGCTACCAGGGCAGAATTGCCGATCTGAAAAAACAATTGAAAGATCTGGATGGGCATCAGGAAGAACAGAAGCTTTCCCGCAGCAAGTCGCATCTTGGCAAAGTTGCGCTGGTCGGCTATACCAATGCCGGCAAGAGCAGTCTGATGAATGCCATGATCCAGCTGGGCGGAAGAACTGAGAAAACAGTTGGTACAGAAGATATGCTGTTTGCGACACTGGATACCAGTATCCGCAATATCACATGGAAGTCCCGGGCATTCCTGCTGTATGACACGGTAGGATTTGTATCGGATCTGCCGCATGAACTGATTGATGCATTCCACAGTACGCTGTCAGCAGCGGCGGATGCGGATCTTCTGGTCGAGGTGATCGATGCCTCAGATGAACACTGGCAGGATAAAGCGGCTGTGACGGAGGCGACTCTGAAGCAGATCCACGCAGACAAGATCCCGGTACTCCGGGTGTTCAATAAAGTGGATAAAATTTCTTCTGATGAGCATCTGGAAGGAATGAAGACATCCTGTCTTCTGAATCAGGGGATTGAACAGCTGATTGTTGAGATCGAAAACCGTCTCTATCCTTCGGAAGTCACCATGTCATGCCTGATTCCTTATGATAAAATGGCTCTTGTCAGCGCCAGCCGGGATGTACTGAAGGTCAGCGCAGAACAGATGGACGAACAGGGAACACTGATCACACTGTCCGGCCCGAAGCTGTATATGAATCCATTCAAACAGTATGAGGTCAGTGAAAAGGAGAAAAATTGATGAAGGCAAAAACAGTCTGGGAAACACTGGACAAAAAGGGATTGAAAGCAGTCAACACATTTGCGGCAGAATATGAAGCATTTCTGTCTGACTCCAAGACGGAGCGTGAGTTTACTGCCAATGCAGTCGAACTGGCAGAAGCTGCAGGCTATCATGATCTTGCCAAAGTGGAAGGCCCGCTTTCTGCAGGTGACCGCGTTTACGCAGTCAACCGTCATAAGAATGTTTCACTCTTTGTAATCGGCAGTCAGCCGCTGAGTGATGGCATGACCATTCTCGGTGCGCATATTGATTCACCGCGCATTGACCTCAAGCAGCATCCGCTCTATGAAAAAGATGGTCTCTGCCTCTTTGATACCCATTACTACGGCGGTATCAAGAAATACCAGTGGGTCGCTAGACCAATGGCACTGCATGGTGTTGTATGCCGCAAGAACGGCAGCACGGTACAGATTACCATCGGTGAATCTGATGATGATCCGGTACTTGGAATTTCTGATCTTCTGGTGCATCTTGCCGGCGAGCAGATGAAGAAACCAGCTGCCCAGGTCATTGAAGGCGAGAAGCTGGATATCCTTGCCGGATCCATTCCTTCCAAAGACGCAAAGAAAGAAGAAGACAGTGTCCGGAAGAATGTCATGGATCTTCTGAATGAGAAGTACGGAATTGAAGAAGATGACTTTGTCTCTGCAGAACTGGAACTGGTACCTGCAGGCAAGGCAAGAGACTACGGCATTGACCGTTCCATGATCATGGGATATGGCCATGATGATAAAGTCTGTGCATATACTTCCCTGCGTGCCATTCTCGATGAGAAGCATCCGAAGCGTACCGCCTGCTGCATTCTGGTAGACAAGGAAGAGATCGGATCCGTCGGTGCAACCGGCATGCAGTCCCGCTTCTTTGAAGATGTGGTATCGGATCTCTTGGACCGTCAGGGTCTGACTTCCATCAAGAATCTCAATGAAACATTCCGCAATTCCAAGATGCTGTCCAGTGATGTTTCTGTCGCAGTTGATCCGCTGTATTCTGAAGTGAATGAACTGAAGAACAGCGCTTATCTCGGCCGTGGCATTGTATTCAACAAATATACCGGATCCCGCGGCAAGTACAGCTCCAATGATGCCAATGCGGAATTCATTGCCGAAGTACGGGCAGCCATGGACAAGGATGATATCATGTTCCAGACTTCCGAACTTGGTGCAGTGGATGCCGGAGGAGGCGGAACGATCGCCTATATCCTGGCTCAGCTGAACATGGATGTCATCGATGCCGGCATTGCAGTATTGAACATGCATGCGCCGTGTGAGATTGTCTCCAAGGCCGATGTCTATGAAGGCTATCTAGCCTACAAGGCATTCCTGAAAAATATTCACTGATCCAACAAGGGGTTCTCTGCTAGAATCATGGCAGGGAATCTTTTCTTTCCTGAAAGAGGCAGAGATGATTTTGAATACCGGCAGCCGGACGGATATTCCGGCATTCTACAGTACCTGGTTTTTGAACCGCATTAAAGCACAGAGCGTGCTGGTACGAAGTCCCTATGCACCAAACCGGCTGACCAGATACCGGATATCTCCGGATGTCGTGGATGCGATCTGTTTCTGCACCAAGAATCCCACGCCCATGCTGGAACATCTCAATGAGTTATCTTCCTTCCGTCAGTTCTGGCAGGTGACTGTCACGCCATACGGAACAGATATTGAACCCAATGTGCCCAATAAGCATGAACTGCTGGATGCGGTGATCAGTCTCAGTGAACTCGTTGGAACAGAGCGGGTATTCTGGCGCTATGATCCGATCTTCATCAGTGAGAAGTATTCCCTGGAATATCATCTGCGGGCATTCAATGAGATGGCATCGATCCTGAAGGGACATGTGTCATCTTCAGTGATCAGTTTCATTGATCTGTACGATAAGACAAAGCGCAATTTCCCGCAGGTAAGGGAAGTCAATGAGCAGGAAATCCAGCAGATCGGCAGTGCATTCTCCGCGATCGCAAAAGACAATGAGATGATCCTGAGAACCTGCCACGAGGATCACGGCTTATCAAGATATGGAATTGACTGCAGCGGCTGTATGACAAGGAAAGTATTGGAACAGGCACTGCAGATCAATCTGGAAGTGCCCTCCGGTGCGTCTGGCGCAAGACAGGGATGCAGGTGTCTTCTGTCAGCTGATATCGGTGCTTACAATACCTGCAATCATGCCTGCCGCTACTGCTATGCAAACTATGACATGGATACCGTCAGAAGAAATCTGCGGAAACACGATCCGGACAGTGAACTGCTGATTGGAACGGTATTGCCGCAGGATGAGATTGTGGATGCGAAACAGGAATCCTGGCTCAGCCGGCGGATTCATCTGGAGTTATAAAAGGAGAAACGATGATGACTGAACGCGAAAAAATGGAACAGGGAATTCTCTACGATGCAATGAATGATCAAAAACTGATTGAGGCACGCAACCGGGCACATGATCTCTGCTGGCAGTTCAATCAGCTGAAACCCTCAGAGCGCACAGCGGCCTCTGACTTTCTGAAACAGCTGCTTGGTTCAACCGGTGAGCATGTGCGTATCGTCAACGGGTTCTGGTGTGATTATGGATATAACATCCATGTCGGTGAGAAGTTCTACGCCAACCGCGGACTGACAATTCTGGATGAAGCACCGGTTACCTTTGGACATGATGTGTTCATCGGACCGGACTGCGGCTTCCATACTGCCGGACATCCATTGGATACAGCGCGCAGAAATCTCGGCCTGGAATATGCCTGGCCGATTACTGTCGGTGACAATGTGTGGTTCGGGGCTGGCGTTCAGGTCATGCCGGGAGTCAGGATCGGTTCGGACTCCATTATCGGTGCCGGCAGTGTTGTGACAAAGGACATTCCTGCAGGCAGTGTTGCCGTCGGCAACCCATGCCATGTACTGCGTAAGATCACCGAAGCAGACAGCCATACCGTCTTTGAATACAAAAAAGCAATGCACACCTCAGCAGTCTGAAGTGTGCATCATTTTTTACTGGTACAGCTGCGGAAAGAGATATTCCAGGAACAGCGGCACGATGGTTTCCCAGGAAGCTTCACTGTGGGTGCCATCAACGACCACGTTGGGGAAAGTATTGCAGCCGCGCTGTTCATAGGCGTGATTCAGCTGCAGCATCATATCCACATTTGCCGCAAAGTTCACCTTGCGTTTGACTTCCTTCGATCCAAAGTCCATATAGATCCGGGTGTCAGTTGACATCCGGCAGGTGCTGATCAGTTCAAGCAGGGAATCAAGATTGATATCCATGGTGCTTGAGACACAGGCTGCCTTGGAATAAATACTGTTGTACTTTGCAATGCAGTACATGGACATCAGCCCGCCCATGGAACTGCCGCCGATCCCGACATGGCTGCGGTCATGATAGATCCGGTATTTCTTCTCACATGCCGGCTTCAGCTTTTTGACGAACCATTCGGCAGTGACATCGCCGCAGGTCTTCAATGGTGCAATCCAGGAATCTTCTGCGACCGGATATGGGCAGTACTCAGCCAGCCGCATATTACCGGTATGGTTGCAGTCCTGGCCGATTACGACCAGCGGCAGGTTCATCTCATCCAGATATGCTTTGATTCCCCAGCTCTTGCCATAGGTGGCAACACTGTCATCAAAGAGGTTGTGTCCGTCAAACATATACAGAACCGGATACTTCTTTCTGGTGTCATCGTAGTCATTCGGCAGATATACATATACTTTTCTTGGACTCTGTTTCAGCGGTGCGATACCGAGTGTGAATGTTTCAATTCTTCCCATTTGGGAGTGCTCCCATCCATTTGATCTTACTTTCAGTGCCATTTTTGATACGCTGCAGATTGCTCCTGTGACGGTATGTGACAAATGCCCAGAGGACAAGGATGCAGATTGATACTTCAAGACCGGTGTTCGGCAGGAAGAAACTGGTGACTGCCTCGATCAGCATGCTCAGGATACTGGAGATGGATACCATCCTGGTCAGATACAGAATGGCAAAGAAACAGATGATCGGCCAGAAGAATGTCCAGAAGTACTGGTGATTGATGAAGAATGCAATGCCGGCAAAGAATCCGAAGGAGCAGGCAACTGCCTTGCCGCCATGGAACTGAGCGAAGATCGGGAAGCAGTGGCCGAAGCAGCAGGCCAGACCGGCATAGAGGATTGCCTCCGGTGCAAGATACAAGGTGACAAGCATACTCAGGAATGCCTTGGATGCGTCCAGCAGGGTGACGATCACTGCCACCGGTTTGCCGAGCACACGTCCTGCATTGGAAGCACCGAGATTGCCGGAGCCCTCTTTGCGGATGTCTTTATGGAAGAATGTTTTTCCGATGATCAGTGCCCAGGGAATGGACCCGAACAGGTAACTGATCACGATTGCGAGCAGTATTGACATGGGATTTTACCTCCGCAAATATTTTATCATGATTTATTATTGTCTGAACTTTCGTCATATTTCCAAATTGCTCAGGTACAGGTTTCCGGCACGAAATGCTGTCTGTGGAATCCGGCGGGCAATTATTGTACAATAGCGCAATCAGAAAGAAGAGGGGGATACAGATGCTGAAGGGGATTATAAAGTATGTCAAGCCGCATAAGAAACTCTTTATTCTGGATCTGATCTGCGCTGTCTTTGTCGGTCTGGCAGATGAATTCATGCCAATGGTTGTCAGGCAGATGATCAATCAATATGTGCCAGATCAAAACTGGCAGATGATGGTGCGTATGTGCATCGTCCTGGTTGTGATTTATGTCATCAAACTGATCTTGAATCTGGTGATCAACTATTGGGGGCATATTTTCGGGGTACTGCTGCAGGCAGACATGCGCAGAGATCTGTTTGATCATATTGAAACACTGCCGGTATCATTCTTTGATACCCACAAGACCGGATCAATCATGTCCCGGATTACCAACGATCTGCAGGAAATCTCCGAGATGGCCCACCATGGATCGGAGAATCTGTTTACCTGCACGGTCATGCTGATCGCTTCGGCAATCCTGCTCGCAGATATCAACGGGGAACTGACACTGATCATCTACTGCACGCTGCCGCTGGCAGTGCTGTTTGTCATTGTGATCCGTAAGAAACAGCTGGATGCCTTTGAGAAGACCAGAGTGAAGATCGGCGAGATCAACGCTGATGTTGAAACCTCCATTGCCGGTGTCAGGGTGACCAAGGCATATGCAGGCACCCAGCGTGAAATGGATAAGTTCAATGCCGTCAATGAAGATTACAAACAGGCCAGGGGAAAGGCGTATCAGTATCTGGCGCTGTTCAACTCCGGCATGGTGTTCTTCACCGATCTGATGTACGTCGTTGTCATCATCATCGGCGGAAATTTTTTCTTCCAGGGGAAAATCAATGCCGGTGACTTTGTAGCATATCTGCTTTATATTTCCATGTTCATTACGCCGATCAAGAAACTGGTCGATACCTATGAACAGATCGCTGAAGGATCTACCGGTTACAAGCGCTTCATGGATCTGATGGCAGTGCCGGGGGAACAGGATGATCCCGATGCGAGAGACGTCGGCAGGCTGGATGGTGATATTGCGTTCAATGATGTCAGCTTCCACTATGGCGAAAAGGAAGATGGCGAAGATCACGAACAGGTGATTGATCATCTGAACATGCATATCCAGAAGGGACATACAGTCGCACTGGTTGGGCCTTCCGGCGGCGGCAAGTCCACCATCTGCAATCTGATCCCGCGCTTCTATGAAGTGGACAGCGGCTCCATCCAGATTGACGGAATGGATATCCGTAAGATGACCCGTCAGTCACTGCGCAGGAATATCGGCATTGTTGCCCAGGATGTGTTCCTGTTCAACGGAACGATCCGTGAGAACATCGCCTATGGCAATCCGGATGCCAGCGAAGAACAGGTCATTGAAGCCGCAAAGAAAGCCAGGATCCATGATTATATCCTGACCCTTCCGGAAGGCTATGAAACCAGTGTCGGGGAGCGCGGTCTCAGACTTTCCGGCGGTCAGCGTCAGCGGATTTCCATTGCCAGGGTATTCCTGAAGAACCCGCAGATACTGATTCTTGATGAAGCGACCAGTGCACTGGACAACGCGACAGAGATGCAGATCCAGGAAAGTCTGGAAGAACTGGCCAAAGGAAGAACCGTACTGGTGGTTGCCCACCGGCTGTCTACGATCCGCAATGCCGATGAAATCATTGTGCTGACTGCAGATGGAATTCAGGAGCGCGGCACCAGTGAGCAGCTTCTGAATGCAAAGGGCATGTACTGGCAGCTCTATGAGTACCAGTTCCAGAAAGACTGAAGATTAAAAAAGCACTGTGTGTCCAGGACTGGATATGCAGTGCTTTGCTTACATAAAGATCAGCTTTGATGGCGGTAATGATTGATGAGACAGCCGGCAGACAGGATTTCTTTTTCCTCATCTGTCAGTGCCCCGAGATGAAGCGCAATCTTCTGGACCTTTGAACCGTTGATTGTCCAGGCATCAAACACATCGGTATCTGACAGCAGTGTTTGATTGACATCAGGAATATAGACATAACTGCCTTTTGGCAGCAGCTGTGCATCTTCTGTCAGAAATGGCAGGATGCCCCAGTTGATGCAGTTTGAACGGTAGCGCTTGGTCGCATACTCTTTTGCAAAGTTTGCGGCACCGCCCAGTACACGCTGACAGCTGGCAGCCTGTTCTCTTGCGGAACCATCACCTGGTTTATTGGCATAGACTGCAGATCCAATGATGGTATGAGCCGGATCTGCCATGATGCCATTCTGCTTCAGCAGATCATAGACCTGAACGATCTCTTTGGGAATCGTGCCGCTGATTCTGGCCTGATCTTCTTTCTGCACTGCCTTGGCCTGCGGTACATAGTCAGGATCACGGCGTGACAGGGTGAACTCAGCCAGTCTCAGTGGATTGGAACGGAAGCTGGAAGTTTCACCGGAAGGGATCAGTTCATCTGTTGTGGTAACCGGATCATCGAGATGGCTGACCACCTTGACTAACAGATCATTGCTCAGCTTGGGCATGGCTGGCCAGTCTTTGATATTCGGTCCAAAGCGCAGCGCATAATCAGGATCTGCTTTGCCCCAGCCGTTATAGACTCTCTTTTCATAGATGGAAGAATCAAAGGTCCAGTCCGGTGCCGTGTATTCTGAAGTGACAGTATCGCTTGCAGCAGTCAGCACACCGCCGTTAGCAGCAGTAGCCGCAACTGATCTTGCGTCCATCAGGGCAACAGAAGAGATCTGTCCTTCACCTGGTTTGGAACCTTCGCGGTTCGGGAAGTTGCGGGTAGTGTGACGCACGGAGAACTCATTATTGCCAGGTGTATCGCCAGCTCCGAAGCACGGACCGCAGAATGCTTCGCGGAAGATTGCCCCGGATTTGATGATTTCACTGACCGCTCCGTTTTTGACCAGTGCTTCGTAAACCGGAAGGGAATCCGGATAAACAGAAAGACGGAATTCACTGTTGCCGCAGCTGCTGTTTTTCAGGATGTCTGCAGCCGCACAGATGTTGTCATAAGTGCCGCCTGCACAGCCGGCAATGATGCCCTGATCTACATGTACTTTTCCATCTGCGCCGATCTTGGAAAGCAGGTCCATCTTCACTTTGCCGTTGAGCTGATGATTGGAACGTTCTTCTGCTTCACCAAGATATTTCTTCGGATCAGCCTGCAGTTCATGAATGCTCAGTGCATAGCTTGGGTGCATCGGCAGTGCAATCATGCATTCAATCTCAGAAAGATCCAATGCAATCATGCCGTCATAATATGCCCCGTCCTGGATACTCAGTTTCTGATAAGCATCCGGACGGTGATGCTGCGAATAATATGCCTGTGTGACTTCATCAGTTTCCCAGATGCTGCTCCAGCAGGTGGTTTCAGTTGTCATTGCATCAATGGCATTGCGGCAGTCCTGACTCAGACTGTGAATGCCGGGACCGGCAAACTCCATGACTTTGTTTTTGACATAGCCATTGGCGTAAGTGGCTGCGACCAGGGACAGTGCCACATCATGCGGGCCGACACCTGGCTTCAATGCACCGGTCACATAGAC
>JAKVJO010000068.1 GCA_022486935.1 Solobacterium sp.
TCATTGTTCAATGAAGTTGAGGCTGGATCTTTGAACCGCCGGACGCCGAACGGCTTCTCCGGTGGTGTGGGAGGAATAAATGGCTGAGGGCTATCGCCCTCAGTCACCTACCCGATTCTTTGATGAGTTCTTCTTTAATACAGTTCAGTGCATCCATGGTCTTTGGAAATCCGATATACGGCAGTTCCTGAAATAACGCAGCCAGCAGTTCTTCTTTCGTATTGCCGGCCTTCAATGCGCCCTTGAAGTGGGCAGCCAGCGGGTGGCTGATGCCGTCCATGGCCACCAGCATCACAAAGACCAGCAGTTCCCGGTCTTTGAGAGAAAGTCCGGTTCTTGTGTAGAAGTCGCCGAAACAGTACGCAGTCAGATATTGCGGCAGTGCACTTGCGTAGGGTTCAGGCAGCCAGCTGTAAGCATCTTTGATCTCACTTCCATACAGCGGGGACTGGATGGCAAGACCGGCCTCATACCGCGAGGAATCGGCTCTTGTTTCCTGAGATGGAAGTGGCAGAGAAATATGATTGGCAGTGAATACCTCATCCATCATACTGATCGCATTCAGGGTCTTTGGAATCCCGATAAACGGTGCACACTGATAGATGGCTTCGCGAAGTTCAACCGGCGTACAGCTGACATTCAGTGCGGCCTGTACATGTGCCTTGATCTGTGGCAGTGTCTGCAGCACAGACAGTACTGTTACCGTAACCAGTTCCCGATGTTTTGAATCAAGCGTTCCGGTCTGACTGATGTCGCCGAAGATAAACCGCTGCAGGATCCGCATGAACTCCGGATCATTGCCTTCGTTTGTGACTGGCGTTCCATGAAACAGTTCTTCAAATACCTGTTCGGTTGTTTCAATTCTTCCCATGATCATTACCTCCTGATGACATCCTTATCGTATCCATCTTCGAACTGGATGTGAAATGCCTGTTTCAGATAGGAGGGTATGCTTTTTCTGCATGAGACAGCTGTGCTAGAATGACTGCGGGAATCGGAGGGATACATCAATATGAAAGCATTGCCTGAAAACTGGAAGGAACTGAGCCATCAGGAACAGAAGATCTGGCTGGTGGAATACTATGGGAAGTTTCCTTCAGCCGGAGAATGGGAAGGGATCTACGACTTTGCGCCGGAAGAGGTCAAGACAGCCTATGCAGAATGGCTGAATGCGGAAGAAAACTGAGTGATTCACTGAGAGAGACACTTCATCAGGAGTGCCTTTTTTCAAACCATCAGGAGTGATGTTTTGTATATGTATCATGAGAAGGTTCGGTTGTATGATAGTTGCATGCCTTTACCATGGGCATCTGATTAAAATGGAGAATAAATGGATATTCTGACACAGGAAAAACCGAAACCAGTGAATCCCGAACTGCCCAATGCTGCAGTGCATGGATTGACTTCGAAAGAAGTAAAGCAGCGGATCCAGGCCGGCCAGGTCAATGTACAGCCAGACGCTTCGGCAAAGAGTGCAAAGGACATTGTCAAAGAGAATGTCTGCACGTACTTTAATGCGATCTTCCTCTTGCTGGCGATTCTGCTGATCATTGCCGAGGCATGGAACAGCCTGACATTTCTGCCGGTCATTATTGCCAATACGTGTATCGGCATCGCTCAGGAACTGTATGCCAAGAAGGTGCTGGATCAGCTGTCTGTATTGAGTCAGGCAACCTGCACGGTATTACGAGATGGTACAGAGACGAACATCCCGGTGACAGAACTGGTGCTGGGTGATGTAATCCATCTTGAAGCAGGGCAGCAGATTCCTGCCGACGGTGTGCTGATTGCCGGCAAAGTGATGGTCAATGAATCACTACTGACAGGCGAACAGGATGAAATTGAGAAAACAATCTACCGCGGCAACAATGAACTGAAGTCCGGCAGTTTTACCGTATCCGGTGACTGCTATGCAATGATGACCAGAGTCGGCGCGGATTCCTATGTCTCCAAGCTGACTGCCAAGGCCAAGGTCATGAAACAGAAACAGTCAGAGATGATCCATGATATTGACCTGATTGTCAAAACAGCAGGCGTATTGATTATTCCGATCGGCATCGTCCTGTTTGCGCAGGGAATGCGGGCAGAAGGCAGTACCTATGCAAGTTCAGTCACTTCCATGGTTGCCGCAGTGACCGGCATGATCCCGGAAGGCCTGTATCTGCTGGTTACCGTTGCACTGGCACTGAGTGCAGTGCGGCTTGCCCAGAGTAAGATTGTCCTGCATGACATGCGTTCCATTGAAACACTGGCAAGAACGGATATCCTCTGTGTCGATAAGACCGGAACAATTACCAGCAATGAGATGTCAGTGACCGACTTCTTCCTGCCGAAGGGATGTGAACCGGATCAGCTTGCCCAGGCATCCAGTCTCTTGGCAAAGTATGTCAACACGGTGCCGGATAACAACATCACGATGATTGCACTGCGGGCAAGATTTGCAAGTGCAGAGAAACTCTCTGCAACGGAAGTCAAGCCGTTCAGTTCCAAGACCAAATACAGTGAGATCGTCACAGCAGAGGGGACATACCGGCTGGGTGCTCCGGAGTATCTGTTGGATGCCAGAGCCCAGGAAGACAACTGGGCATTGATCAACAGTTACGCCGGCAAGGGCGAACGTGTCATGGCATTTGTCATGCTGGAAGGCGGCAGCTCTAAACCGCTGGCACTGATCTCGCTGAAGAATGGCATCCGTGCCGGGGTCAAGGAAACCTTTACCTACTTCCGCCATCAGGGTGTCGCTGTCAAAGTCATCTCCGGTGATAATCCGCTGACTGTTTCAAGAATTGCCCAGAGTGTGGGTATCCCCCAGGCGGATCGCTATATTGACGCAACCCAGCTGAACTCCAAAGAGGAGATTGAAGCGGCAGTACGCAAGTATACCGTCTTTGGCAGAGTGCGGCCGGAACAGAAGAAACAGATTGTGCAGGCTTATAAGGCGATGGGTAAGACCGTTGCCATGACCGGTGACGGTGTCAATGATATCCTGGCCATGAAAGAAGCGGACTGCTCCATTGCGATCGGCTCCGGTTCCCAGGCAGCCATGCAGGCAGCCCAGGTTGTCCTGCTTGATTCAGACTTCAACCACATGCAGGCTATTGTTTCCGAAGGCAGAAGGGATATCAACAACATCTCCCGTTCGGCAACCCTGTTTCTGGTCAAGAATATCTTCTCGTTACTGCTGGCAATCTTCTCAATTGTAAACATGCTGTCGTATCCGCTGAAGCCATCGCAGATCTCTTTGATCTCGATGTTCAATATCGGTATTCCGGCATTCTTCCTGGCTCTGGAGCCAAACGATCACCGGCAGGAACCGCACTTCCTCAAGCATGTGCTGAGCAAGGCAATGCCGGCTGCTCTGACAGACTTCTTTGCGATTGCCGCACTGGTCATCTTCGGTCAGGTATTCGAGGTATCCTCTTCGGACATCTCAGTCGCCGCAACGTTCTTACTTGCCATTGTCGGATTCATCATCCTGATCAATATCTCCCAGCCGATGAACAAGTATCATCTCAGTGTCATCCTCGGCTGTATTGCGGCAATGTTTGTGACTGCCTACTTCTTCAATGATCTCTTCAGCATCACCCGGGTATCGCCGCAGTGCATCATGCTGTTTGTGGTATTTGCCCTGGCAGAAGAGTGCGTCATGCGCTATCTGACCATGCTGTCAGACCGGCTTGGAGCACTGAACGCAAGGCGCAAAGCTGCTGCACTGGAAAAAGAACAGAAAAACTGAATGTTCATATGAAAGGCATGGTGTGCGATGACATCATGCCTTTTGAGTCAGCCCCAGTGTGTACAGCAGGATTCCGTAGAAGATCGGCTCACAGAGATCATTCACTTTAATGATGGCCGGGATGTATTTCTCATCCATGCGTTTGGCAAGATCATTGTGCAGCTGTTTCAGATTCGGCGTCAGCGGGCTGCAGAGATACACTGCCTGGGTGCCGATCACGCTCTGGATACTGCAGATCGTCCGCGTGACGATTTCTTCTGCTTCTCTTGCAGAGTGGATATGACTGTCATAGGGGGAATGACTTACCAGACAGCCGGCAAGATACTTTGTTTCACCGGCCATACTGTTGAGCCCGGTCACCAGCTGCCCATTGATGATAATGCCTGCACCGCCGGAGATGTGTTTGGCCGACTGATAGAGCAGCACAATGTCATGGAACTGATTCTGGCAGTAGTAGCAGCCAAGGGCTGCCACATTCATATTGTTGAGCACGCATGCCTGGATGTGATACTTCTCTTCAAGCCAGGCAGGGATATCCAGATCTACCTGCAGGGAAGTGAACTCCGGCAGGAAGATATGTCCTTCATGAATCGTGCCCGGTGCCGAGATACCGATCAGATCAATCTGATGGCCTCTTGCAATGACGGTGGTGATGATGTCTTCAATATCCGGAAGGGTCAGAGCCTGACGGTATTTCATGACGGTCTCATCCAGGGTGATCAGACCATTTTCATAGACCCGATAGCGGAAGCTGGAACGCTCCCGGATGCGGATGTTGATCAGCAGGATATGATGCTTATTGAAGCATGCATCTTTCTGAATCGATGGTTCTTCCAGAACCGGTTCAGCTGGTTCTTCTTTCTGCTTCAGTGTTTCCTTGATCAGATCAATGAGTGCACTGGCATCGTATCTGGCAAATAGTTCTGTGGGGATCTTCAGCACTCTGGTATCAGGCAGTGCCTCTTTGACTGCTTCATACTGGAAGGAAATCTGCGGTGCCAGCAGGATCAGTTCTGAATGGTCCTCTTTCTCAAACAGTTCTTCGTACGAGACGGCAGAGAAGACATAGTTCAGTTTCAATACACTGGCCGCATCATTCAGCTGACTGGCAAAATAGCTGGTCGTCAGACCGCTGGTGCAGCATAACAGGATCTGTACTTCCTGATGTTCTTTCAGGGTAATCAGGCTGTGCACCAGATCATGGAACAGTTCTTCGCCATGAACCGGGTTATCCGGCTGGAAGTGCAGGTAGAATACCACTTCACCGGTGGCTGTCACCGTAATACGGAATTCCACGATATTCAGATCATCATAAAAGAAGATCTCTGCATACGCGCCTTCTGTCTGCAGATTGATCTTTTCTTCAGAAGAAACCTGAATCTTGTAATCTTCGTTCTTCTGATTCAGGATCCACGCATAGAACTGCCTGATTTCAGTATGATCTTCCATGTCTGTTCACCTGTTTTAATTATAGTCTCACATTTTTATCCGCTTCTGAGAAAAATATCCGGATTCAGAATGAGACTGATTGAAGGAAACTGCAGTCCCTTTAAAGGGAAAGTCTGCTATGATTTCTGGGTGGGTCTTCTGAGCGGAGATGGTTCAGAAGGATCCTGTGGGGAGACATGATGCAATCGATCTTATTGAGCAACTTTGTGACGCTCAGCCTGATTGCCGGGCTGGCGGTTCTGATATTCACCAACAAGTCATTTGACCGGCGTACCAACCGGTATTTCATGCTGTTTGTGGTTATTGTCCTCTTGCTGGATATCGCCGACATGGTGGATTATTACGTTTCATCCTTTGCGACCGTGTCGATGGTCCGCTATGTGACAACCGCACTGGGCTATGTATTGAGAAATGCGGCTTTGGCTGCTTTGATCAGCATCCTGCTGCGCAGTACCAGGAAAAACAGGAGATTCATCTGGATTCCGATCGCAGTCCTTGCAGTACTGGTATGTATTCCGCATCTGGTATTCAGCTTTGATGCCGGCAACAACTTCAAGCGCGGACCGCTTGGCATTCTGCCGTTTATTGTCGCGGCGTGCTATTCCATTGTCCTGATTGTTCTGACGTTTCGATCCTATCAGAGACTGGGCCGCGGTGAGATGATCATCATGATCTACATTGTGCTGCTTTCACTGTTTGCAACAGCGCTGGAAGTGTTCTCATATACCAAGTTCCTGCTGCCGGGAGCCTATGCGGTATCCTGTGCACTGTACTATATCTTCCTGTATATCGAGACCTACCGCAGGGATTCACTGACCGGTCTGTTAAACCGCCGCAGTCTGTATTCAGATGTTGAGCGTCTTCTTTCAACTGGTTTCAATGTTATCTCGGTTGATCTGAACGGCCTGAAGGATATCAATGACAGCAGCGGCCATCAGTCAGGCGATGAAGCACTGCAGGCACTGGCCAATGCACTGCTGAAAGCAGCCAATGACAGCAGCCGGGTCTACCGTACCGGCGGCGATGAGTTCATTGTTATCAGCCGGCATGAAACCCCGGAGGCTTATATCGCCCAGGCGCAGGAAGAACTGCGGAAATCCGGGTATATGGCATCGTTTGGATTTGCAGTATACTCGAAGGGATGCAGCTTTGATGCTGTCTGCAATCAGGCAGACCGTATGATGTACAAGGACAAGTTCCACTATCATCACCGGGTGTCAAAGTGCGATGCAGATACGAAGGAGTTCAAAACACTATGAGCCATCTTGAAGAAGTCAAAACACTGCGGGCCAATCCCGACCATCACTATAACTGCTGTCAGTCACTGCTGATTGCCTTCAGTGACGTCACCGGTCTTTCCAAAGAACAGTCGGATGCACTTGGAGCAGACTTCGGTGCCGGCATGAACCATGGGGCAACGTGCGGAACTTTGACTGCTGCGCTGATGATCCTCGGCATGAAGGGCTATGACAAAAAGACCGCTGCCGATCTCATTATGAAGTTTAAAGATAAACATGAATATACAGACTGCGCCCACCTGCTTGGTAAGGCAAGAGAGCAGGGGATCCAGCGCAAGCCTCATTGCGACGGGCTGGTCTTTGAGATGTGTGAAACACTGGACCAGATTCTTGCAGGAAACAATTGATCAGCGTTCATTTTTCTGAATCCGTTCCGGATCATTACGGTATACATCCCGGTACTCCCTGGGGGAAAGACCGTATTCTTTTTTGAATGCCCGGAAGAAGGAAGAGTAATCACCAAAACCGTAATCCAGATAGATCTTACCGGGGTTGGCTCCGTTCAGCATGGCATCACGGCAGGCGGAGAGCCTCTTTTTTGTAATGTACTGATGAATGGAAACACCCAGCTCTTCTTTGAAGATATGGGCAATATAGAACTTTGAGACAAAGAACTGCTCGGCCAGATCATCCAGGGTCATGGACTCTGACAGATGATCGCTGATATAGGCTGACAGATTCTGGAACAGATCCGGATCATCTTCAGAAGTGATCGGATGCGCTTTCTCATAGATCATGCGGTTGAGATTCAGGATGAGGCTGCTGACATCCAGGGTCACTGCCGCATTTTTTCCATAGCGGTTGGAGTGGATCTCTTCCAGCAGTCTTAAAAACATGGACAGCGAGGCATTGTAGTCCTCGGCATTCAGATGGTACAGATAGCGTCCCTGGGAAGCTGCCTGCTGCATGAGGTAGACATAGTCGACCGACTGATGCATCAATGAGTTGGCAAAGTCCTGCGAGATCCAGAAGATAAAGCGGCGGTAGGGCACCTCGGAGTCCGGAATGATCGCATGGTGGTTGATCCCCGGCGGCACAATGACCAGATCCCCGGGTTTCAGGGGATGGTTCTTACCGGCAATGACCATCGTCACGTTGCCTTCTGCAAACAGATAGAATTCATAGTAATTATGGGCATGGCTGCCAACCGCCTTGAAATGGAGGTCACTGTAATAGAAGACTTCAAAGTCCCTTGTCTGCATGTACTGACGGGCATTGAATGCGGAGCGCAGTGTCTGTTTCATGGTTTCAGTTTACCTCTGTATAACAAGATTTGCAATGTATGCAACAATTCCCACAATGGCACATTGAATCGGCTTCGATAAGAATATGGGTATAGAAAAACAAGGAGGATTCAATCATATGTCTATGGAAATGACGTTCCGCTGGTATGGTGCAAAATACGACACAGTTACACTGCAGCAGATCCGCCAGATTCGCTATGTGACCGGAATCATCACAACACTTTACAGTAAAATGCCGGGCGAGCTCTGGACGCAGGATGAGATTCACGCAATGAAGAAAGAAGTGGAAGATGCCGGACTGCATCTTGCCGGAATTGAATCCGTCAACGTGTCCGATGCCATCAAGACTGCCGGACCTGACCGCGATAAAGATATTGATACTTACATCAAGACCCTTGAGAACCTTGGCAAGGAAGACATTCACCTGGTCTGCTACAACTTCATGCCGGTATTCGACTGGACCAGATCTGAACTGGCAAGAAAGAGACCGGATGGCTCCACTGTCCTGGCATACAGCCAGAAGACGATTGATGCGATCAATCCGGAGACCATGTTCCAGTCCATCAGCGGCGACATGAACGGAACTGTCATGCCGGGCTGGGAGCCGGAGCGTATGGCCCATGTCAAAGATCTCTTCGCCATGTACAAGGACATCGACAACGAGAAGCTGTTCGAGAATCTGACTTACTTCCTGAAGGCAATCATGCCGGTCTGCAACCAGTATGACATCAAGATGGCAATTCACCCGGATGATCCGGCATGGTCTGTATTCGGTCTGCCGCGCATCATCATCAACAAGGAAAACATCCTGAAGCTCATGAAGGCAGTCGATGACCCGCATAACGGCGTTACCTTCTGCTCAGGCTCCTATGGTACCAACCTGGAGAATGATCTGCCGGATATGATCCGTTCCCTGAAGGGCAGAATTCACTTCGCCCATGTACGCAACCTGAAGTTCAACAGCCCGTCTGACTTTGAAGAAGCTGCACATCTTTCGGAAGACGGCACCTTCGATATGTATGAAATCATGAAAGCACTGCATGACATCGGATTCAATGGACCGATCCGCCCGGATCACGGCCGCATGATCTGGGATGAAGTTGCAATGCCGGGTTATGGACTGTATGACAGGGCACTTGGGTCTGCATATCTCTGCGGACTCTGGGAAGCAATCGATAAGGAGGAGCGTTAATCGATATGATTCTGAACGAAGAAGGATTGAAGAATACCGCTGAATGGGAATCAAAGGGCTATGATCTGCCTCACTATGACCGCAGGGCCATGGTGGAAGAGACCAGAAAGCATCCGACCTGGGTTCATCTTGGCGCAGGCAATCTGTTCCGTGCATTCCAGGCAAACGCTGCCCAGAAACTGCTGAACAAGGGCGTATCCAAGACCGGTGTCATTGTCGCAGAAGGCTTCGACTATGAGATCGCTGAGAAACAGTACCGCCCTCATGATAACTATTCCATCCTGGTTACCCTGAAGTCTGATGGATCCATTGAAAAGACCGTCATCGGCTCCATTGCCGAATCCTGTGTCATGGATTCCGAGAATCCTGCCGAGTGGGGCCGCATGAAGGAAATCTTCGCAGCACCGTCACTGCAGATGGTCAGCTTCACCATTACCGAAAAGGGCTACAGCCTGGTCAACGGCAAGGGCGAAGTCATGCCGGCAGTTGAAAATGACTTCAAGATGGGACCGGCAAAGCCGCAGTCCTATATCGGCAAAGTCACAGCACTGCTGTATGACCGCTATCAGGCAGGCAGTCTGCCGATTGCCATGGTATCCATGGACAACTGCTCCCACAACGGCGAAAAACTGCTGACTGCAGTCAAGGCCTATGTTGAGAAGTGGACAGAAGCAGGTCTTGTAGACAATGGCTTCAAAGATTACATTGAAACTTCCGGAAAGGTTTCCTTCCCTTGGACCATGATCGACAAGATCACTCCGAGACCTGACAAGAGCGTTGAAGAAATGCTGAGAAAAGACGGTCTGGAAGGACTGGATCCAGTCGTTACCTCCCGCAATACCTATGTCGCACCGTTCGTCAACTCCGAAGAGACGGAATACCTGGTTGTTGAAGATGTATTCCCGAACGGAAGACCGCACCTGGAAGATGCCGGCATCATGTTCACTGACCGTGAGACCGTCAACAAGGTTGAGCGTATGAAGGTCTGCACCTGCCTGAATCCGCTACATACTGCAATGGCTGTACTTGGCTGCCTGCTTGGCTATACCAAGATCTCTGATGAAATGAAAGATGCTGATATCGTCGGACTCATCAAGGGCATCGGCTATCAGGAAGGCCTGCCGGTTGTTACCAACCCGGGCATTCTGGATCCGAAGAAGTTCATCGATACCGTCATTGATGTACGTCTCGTCAATCCGTTCATGCCGGATACCCCGCAGCGTATCGCTACCGATACTTCCCAGAAGCTGTCCATCCGCTATGGTGAGACCGTCAAGGCTTATCTTGCCTCAGACAAGCTCAACATCAAGGATCTCAAGCGCATTCCGTTTGTCTATGCTGCATGGATCCGCTACCTGATGGGCGTCAATGACAATGGCGAAGCATTCGAGCTCAGCCCGGATCCGCTGATTCCTTCCCTGAAGCCTTATGTCGAAGGCTTCAAGCTCGGAACAGTGCCATCTCAGGAAGAACTGAAGCAGACACTGCTGCCGCTGCTCAAGAACAAACAGATCTTCAATGTTGATCTGGAAGAAGCCGGACTTTCCGATGAAGTACTGCAGTATTTTGCAGAGATGCTCAAAGGAACCGGTGCAATCAGAAGCACCCTGCACAAAGTTGCAGAATAATTCCAACTGACAGACAGTGGTTCGCTACTATGAATCACTGTCTTTTATTATCTAAAAGTCCAGATTTGCACAGCGGTGGTGACATTACGCTTATTTAACGACTTTATTGCCCATTACATCTCTGTATTTCACTT
>JAKVJO010000069.1 GCA_022486935.1 Solobacterium sp.
TGGTCAGTCAGTGAATTGACATAGGTGTAGTAAGAATCAGAGTCCACCTCATAGTTCACGACTGCCTTCATCTGCTTTCGTGTCAGAACCTTGGCATTGTCTGCAGCAGTACTGATTCCAAGGCCAAGGATCACAAAGTTGCCGATCACAAAGAACGTGACCATTAACAGGATAGATTTGACTCTCGTACGTGTCACATAGCGCCATGTACGTGCCAGAAAATTCATCATAGATTATTGGGGTCCTTTCTAACTATCACGGTTGTGGATTATAAAACACTTTCACTTTTGTTCCTGCCTTAACAAGATCCTGGAATGTCAGTGGATCACTAGTCCAACGTTCCTGCAGAACGCCATTTTCATCTTCGAAAGAAACATATACACTCGCCTTGTTTCCCTTGCTATCCGTTAAGTCGGTTTTGGCATTGATTTCACACGCAACATTATTGGAGTCGCACCACGATTTCACTGACGTCAGGCTTGCAAGATCTTTATCAGTCAACACAATCTTTTCAACAGAACACGCCCCCGTAGAAACCTGATAAGTGATTCTGGAATTAGTTGTCAGCGGTCTTGTACAGCCATTTGAAATATCATCACTGGTTCCATACATGCAGGCATACTTAATGATCTGCCCAACTGTTGTATACTCGTTGGAACAGGCCGGTTGATAATCTGAGCCATACTCTCCAGCCTGAATACTTGCACCGTTGCCATTGGCTTCATCGACCCAGTTCTTCAATTCCATGAAGTCTTTGCCGAGCCATTCATTGGAAGTCTTTTCCATAATTGGAAGATACAGGGAAGTTGTCAGTGTAATGACGGTACCTGATTCAACCTGTGAACCGGCTGTAATGTCCTGTGCCAGTACAGTTCCAACCAGCGCGGAACTGTAAACGTTCTTCTGAATTACTGTCATATTTGAACCGGCACCAGCCTGCCATGCCTTGAGCTGCGTATCAGTATAGCCAACAAGGTTTGGTACAGTGACGCCCTTGCCTTTAGAGACAACGACTGTGAGTGTATCTCCCTCTTTCATGGTCTGCCCTGCGGCAATACCCTGGGAGATGATTGTGCCTTCTGCGACTGTAGCACTGAACTCTGTCTGCTTATCCAGCAGGATCTTCTTTGTTGTTGCCCAGGTCTGCAGTTCTGCGTAAGTCTTGCCAACATAGTTTTCAACAGTAATCTGTCCTGCCGGTGCTGCACCTTTGGAACAGACAATGGAAAGAGAACTGCCTCTTGTAAAGCTTGCTTCATCTACATTTTTCAGATCATAGGAGATGACAGCACCGCTCTCGACTGTTGTGCTGTATTGGGTTGTGATCTTTGTCTTGGACAGTTTGTTTGTACTGATCCAGTCATTCAGTTCTGTCTGGGTCATGGACTTGATATCCGGGAAGGCAACAGGGTCATCCGGGTTGGCCCCCTGTGATACGGTCAGATTGATCGGCGTGTTCTTCTTGATCTTGGTGCCTTCAGAAACACTCTGTTTCATGATAATGCCGTCGTCATAATCCATGCTGTATTCAGGAGACAGTGTCTGGATTGCAGAACTGTCGATACTGTATTGTTTTGCCCATGCACTTACATCATCCAGTTTTGAACCGACAAAGTTCGGCATGGAGATGCTTGCCCTGAACTGGAAGAACCACACCAGAAAGACGATCAGTACAGCGGCAATGATTCCGCCGATGATCGCTCCCTTCGGTATTTTGATTGGCTTCTTTTCAATCTTGACGCGTTCTTCATCCTGAAAGGCTTCCGGACTGTTGGAATCACCGTACAGTTCTTCATTGGAATCAGGTACTGTTTCTTCAGTATCTTCTTCCTCTTCTACAGGCTCCACTGCCGGTGCGGGTTTCTTTACCGGCTGTGTCTGTTTGACTGGCTGTGTTTCCGGCTGTTCATCTGCCGTTTGCGGATAAGCATCGTCGTCATCTTCATTCAGTGCTTCATCTTCCCGTTTGTGTTTTGACACAAAACTGGAGACACTGTCTATTGAAGTGCGTTTCCCATGTTTCTTTGCGTCAGCTTCTTTCGCAAGTTCACTGAGAAAGTCTTTCTTTTCTGTCATGATCGTTCTCCCTGCTGCATACAGCCACTATTCTAGCCTACTTCACACAGGGTTTCCATTTGATAGGACGATTTAGCATTAACAAGTGATTAAATTTATCTTAAGAAATCTAAAGACGGCTGACCGGTTTCATGCGTTCGTGCATGTAATCATCCATCCACTGCTGAGATGCAGGTTCGTAAAATGTGTGCTTGTCAGCACGGTTTGCGACATATACAATTGGCTGCTTTCCTGACTGCGATACCGTAAACGAGAAATCTTTGATGTTGGTTGCCGCGCCGAAAGAACCATCTTTTGCCAGTGCCACCACACTGAGATCGCCGCAGTGTCCACGCTGCTGGATCAGTTCGGTTTCCAGATCATTCAATGCAGAGTCGCAGGCTTCCTGCACTGCCATACCCTGTTTCATCCGTCTGACAATCTCATAGGAAAGACATCCCCGCATCAGGTCTTCGCCCAATCCAGTCGCAGTTGCGGCACCTGCTGCACTGTCTGCGTAGAAACCGGAGCCGACAATCGGAGAATCTCCGATGCGTCCTGGTTTCTTCATGAAAAGGCCGCTGGTAGAAGTGCCGGCATCGATATGTCCCTTTATATCAAGCACACAGACACCGACGGTATCATGGCCATTGTATGGCTTCAGTACCGTCTTGCCTGTTTCCTTCATCCTGTTTTCATAGAGGATCTCTGCACGTTCGGTTAACAGATCCTTCTGCTGGAAGCCATGTTCTTTCGCATAGGCCTCAGCACCTTCGGATACCAGGATGGAGTTGGTCTCATACTCTGACAGTGATCTTGCCACAGCAATCGGATTGGCAATCCTGTGAACGCCGCAGACTGCACCCACCCCCAATGTGGATCCATTCATGAATCCAGCATCCAACTCCACTACTCCCTGTTCATTTGGCAGTCCGCCATAACCAACTGACTTATAGTATGGATTATCTTCTACCTCTTTCACTGCAGCTTCCAGTGCTTCACCGCCGTCAATGTTCTGATCCAGCATGGCCGATGCCTTTTCAATGCCTTCCAGTGCCATTCTCCAGGTCGCAATCACAGTCCACATATGCAGAAGTCCTCCGTAGTTTCCAATATAGTACTCTATCCGGCTTATTCATGCATGCCGGCCCATTCCGAAAACACTTTACATTTAATTTCTGAAAATAATTGTTGCATTTACAGAAAACTTATGGTTTACTTCTTTCATAAAATCAAATAACAAAGAGGTAGCGGTGCAGAAAAGTACGTCCCGGAGGCAGCAGCCATTGAACGGACAGAAAGGCAATCACCGCCGAACGACAGCGAAGGCATTCGCTGATCGTGGGGCCGCAGGGAATACCTGCAGCACTCCTTCCATTCGAAGAGGCGCTTGGTTAATAAGACTTGATTATTAATTGAGACGTCGAAAGACGTTTTTTGATTTTAAGAAAAGGGGACTCTCTTTATGAGAAGAATCATCTGCACCATGCTCAGCGTCATGCTGTGTGTCAGCCTGAGCGGCTGCCGCGCTGACAGCACTGCATCTGCTTCACCTTCTGCTTCATCTTCCGCTTCTGCATCTTCTGATCTTGGCTACACGGTACTTCGGGTTGGCATGGAATGTGCCTATGCACCAAATAACTGGGAGGAAGATACGGCTTCAGATACCAACCTGCCTATATCCAATGACGCCGGCTTCTATGCCCAGGGCTATGACATCCAGATTGCCAGAATCATCGGGGAACAGCTCGGAGTTGAGATCCAGGTCGTCAAGCTCAGCTGGGACGGTCTGATCCAGGCACTCAATGCCGGAACAATTGATCTGATTATTGCCGGCATGCTGGACACGGAAGAACGCCGTCAGTCCATCAGCTTCACCAATACCTACGGCATCGGTGATACCACCTATGCCATCCTCTGCAAGAGCACCTCACAGTATGCCTCAGCCACTTCAATCCAGGATTTCAGCGGTGCCAGCATCCTTGGCCAGAAAGGTACCTATCTTGATACTGTCATTGATCAGATAGACAACGTCAATCATATTTCCCCGGTAGACTCCATTCCGAACATGCTGGACAGATTGGAGAATGACACGGTAGACGGTGTCGTCATTGACACTGATTCCGGCTCTGCTTATCTGCAGACTTATCCGGATCTGGTCATGGTGGAGTTTGCGGATGGTCAGGGATTTGATCTTGGCTATACCGGCAGCTGTATCGGTGTACGCAACGAAGACAATACCCTCAGGGAAGCAGTCAATGGTGTTCTCGCCACCATCGATGATGATACACGGCAGGCAATGATGGATCAGGCAACCGCCGACATGCCTCAGTAACCGGCTATGACTGCCTCCTATTACAGAAAGTTCTACTGGTTCGGGATCTGGCTTCTGGCACTGATCGGCTGTCTCTGTATGATCCCGGTATTCTCTGCCACCTTCAATCAGCGGATCTCCATCTTCCATGCATTGCCGGATCTGTTCAAATGGATTCTGATCATTGCCATGCTCAGCTATATTCCTGGCTGGCTGATCCTGAAAGCAAAACACCAGGAACACAGTCAGAGCGAACTGGTCCTGCGGTGGATTGCCTTGATTGCCATCACGATCGTACTGATCGACCGATTGGTGTTGAATCTGACTTCCATCACGCTGGACACCCTGGAGCTCAGTAAGAATCCAAAGGGATTTCTTGAGACCATGATCTACATGGCAGTGCACAGCAGTTCCATCTGGCTGAACGGCATTCTCGGTACCTTGAAGATTTCATCCCTTGGCACCGTATTCGGTTTCCTGCTTGCTGTCCTGCTGCTGTTTCTGAGAATCTCAGAACCGGACAGGCGGGATGGTGAATTCAGGCAGCTGCTGAAACTGATCGGCAATACATTTTCCAAGGTCTATGTCACTGTCATCCGCGGTACGCCGATGATGGTGCAGGCACTGATCATCTACTATGCCGGCTTTGCCATTGTGCAGAGTGTCATGGTCAATGCGTCCATCACTGAACGGACACAGGTCTGGAGTTTCTTCACTGCCGGCCTGATCACCGTATCCCTGTACTCGGCAGCCTATCTTTCTGAAGTGCTTCGGGGCGGAATCGTGGCGCTGGACAAGGGGCAGAATGAAGCGTGCGCTTCCCTGGGCTTTACCAAATGGCAGACATTGATGAAAGTGACCTTCCCGCAGGCAGTGCGCAACAGCATTCCCGCCATCTGCAATGAGTTCATCATCAATATCAAAGATACTTCCGTCCTCAATGTCATCGGTGTCACTGAACTGATGTTTGCGACTTCCAGTGTCACCGGTATCTATTACAAATATCTGGAGGTGTACTGCATTACCGCCATCATCTATCTCATTCTCACGTTTACCATGACCGCCGTCCTGAATGCCCTGGCCAGAAAACTGGATATGCCGACCAGCCATGGCGTTCCGTCAAGCAACTAGCAGGAAGAGGAATCCAATTATGCAGAATATGATTGAAATACAGCATCTGGAGAAATCATTTGGAACACTGCGGGTATTGAAAGATATCAACCTGCAGGTATCACAGGGCGAAGTGATCACCGTGATCGGCGCATCCGGATCCGGCAAGAGCACGATGCTCAGGTGTATCAACCTGCTGGAAGAACCGGACAGCGGCGCAATCCTGCTGGATGGCAGAGATCTATGTGATCTCTCCACGGATGTCTGTGCACTCCGGCAGCGCATCGGCATGGTCTTTCAGACCTTCAACCTGTTCAACAACAAGAATGTACTGGATAACTGCACGCTGGCACTGACTTCCATCAAAAAGATGAACCGGGCTGAGGCGGAACGGATTGCCATTGAGCAATTGACCAGAGTCGGAATGAAGGATTTCATCCACGCAGATTCCCGGACATTATCCGGCGGTCAGAAACAGCGGGTCGCCATTGCCCGGGCACTGTGCATGAATCCGGAGATCATGTTATTCGATGAACCGACCTCTGCCCTGGATCCGGAGATTGTCGGCGAAGTACTGGACGTCATGAAGCAGCTGGCAAAAGCCGGCATGACCATGGTCGTTGTCACCCATGAGATGCAGTTTGCAAAAGAAGTCAGTGACCGGGTGGTCTTCATGGATCAGGGCATCATCCTGGAAGAAGGCACACCGGACCAACTCTTCGCAAACCCACAGCAGGAACGCACCAGATCATTTCTGAAACGCTATCTGACCAATTGATAAGGAGAACATAACAGCTATGACAGAACAGTTAGATGCCCTGGCAGATGAAATCTGGGGCTATGCAGAAACAGGATTTCTGGAAGAAAAATCCGCACATGCAATGATTGAAGTACTGAAACAGAATGGCTTTACCGTTGAAACAGGGATAGCAGATATGCCGACCGCCTATCTTGCAGTGTATGGAAGCGGCAGCCCCGTCATCAGTTTTCTCTGTGAATATGACGCACTTTACAGCATGAACCAGAAAGCAGATGCCGATCGCCATGATCCGATCACTTCCAGTGATGATACCGGACACGGCTGCGGGCATCATCTGCTGGGCACCGGTTCCATCTATGCCGCAATTCTCTACAAGAACAAACTTCAAGAGCAGCACCTTTCCGGCACCATCAAAGTATTCGGCTGTCCGGCTGAAGAGTCGGGTTCTGGCAAGGCATATCTTGCAAGAAGCGGACTGATGGAGGATACCGATATTGCGTTGACCTGGCATCCGTCCAATTACAATCAGGTGGTTACCGGCTCCTCACAGAGCTGCATCTCTGTCTTCTACCGCTTCCATGGGGTATCCTCGCATGCGGCAGGATGTCCGGAACTGGGCCGCAGTGCACTGGATGCCTGCGAACTGATGAACGTCGGCGTCAATTATCTGAGAGAACATATGACTTCCCTGGAGCGGGTTCACTACGCCTACCTCAATGCCGGCGGGAAAGCGCCCAACGTCATCCCTTCTGAAGCAGTGCTCAAGTACTTTATCCGCAGCGATACCAACCCGCACTGCATGAGTCTGTACAAACGGGTCAATGCCATTGCCGAAGGCGCCGCCATGATGACCGGCACAAGTGTGGAGATTCTCTTTGATGAAGGTCTCTCCAATACTGTCACCAGCAATACGGTGGAACAGGTACTGGCACAGTCATTCCGCAGGCTTGGTCCAGGCACCTTCACCGAAGAAGAACTGGCCTATGCACAGAAGTACCGCAATACGGCAGATGAAAAACAGATCATCGACACCCTGCCGCAGTTTGCAGTCAACCGCAGTCAGCTGGAAGAGGAAGTCCATCATTCCCCGATCAATATTTCATTTGTTGAAAATACCCACAGCGATCTCTGTGAGATGGGATCCACCGATGTCGGAGACATCTCCTGGATTGTACCGACCGGTCAGATCAATACTGCCTGCTACAGTTTCGGTGCCGGAGCCCACACCTGGCAGTGGGTTGCCCAGGGAAAGAGTTCCATTGCCCACAAGGGATATCAGAAAGCAGGCGAAATTCTGGCAGATGCCGCATTCACCTTCCATGAACATCCCGAGCTGATTGCCCAGGCAAAAGAAGAACTCCGCCAGAAACTTCATGGCGAAGTCTATAAGTGTCTGATCCCCGATGAGATCAAACCGCACGTATCTACCGTGGAATGAACGCAGAAACAGGCAGAATCTGAATTCACATTCAGTCTGCCTGTCTTTTTTGAATTCTGACGGGAATCAATACTCCTCGGAGTCTTTGGCTCCTTCGGATTCCTCATCATCTTCTGTTTCATCAACCTCGTCATCATCGATATCGCTGACTTCGACGTCCTTGTGGAACTCATCGAACTTGCGTCTGGTACGCAGGTCCCACTTGTTGCCCTTGAGGGAAGCGAATCTGGTATCCAGCATCAGTTCTGAGTAAAACTGAGCCTTCTTGCGGGCAAGCTTCTCCGGTGGAATTTCCATTGTCTTGGCAACTTCCTGCCAGAGTCTGGCAAATTCAATCTCTTTTTTGCGCTTCGTCATTAACGTATAAGCGGCATCTGTCATTGTCTCTTTTGGGGCCATGGGGTGAGTTCTCCTTTCACATGTGTTCCGGCGCGCTGACGCCGATGCTGTTGAGTGCATTCTTCATCACGATCTCGCAGGCTTTTACAAGGGCGAGACGCTGTGAGGACAGTTCTGGATTCTCCGGATCAAGGATCTTGGAATCGTTGTAGTAACTATGGAATGACTGGGCAAAACGGCTGATGAAGTTCACCATCTTGTGGGGCATCCTAGTGGCAGCCGCATCAGCGACCACGCTCTCGAATTCGCCCATCTGCTTGAGCAGCGTCATTTCTTTGTCTGACGATATTAACCCAAAGTCTGCCGCCGCGTCAATCCCTTCTGCCTTATTCATGACAGAACACATTCTCGCATGTGCATACTGGGCATAGAATACCGGGTTCTCATTGGACTGTTTCGTCGCCATATCAAGGTCGAAATCCATCTGGGTATCAGCAGCTCTTGACGCAAAGTACCAGCGTACTGCATCTACCCCTGCCTCATCCAATAGATCCCTCAGGGCAACTGCCTTACCGGAACGTTTGGAGAGCTTGAACTCTTCGCCGTCCTTGATCATGCGTGCCATCTGGATGATGTCGACATGGAGTTTGTCAGCCGGATAGCCAAGTGCCTGGATCGCAGCTTTCAGTCTTGCAATATAGCCATGGTGATCTGCGCCGAACAGATCAACCAGTTCATCATATCCGCGGTTCAGCTTATCGAGGTGATAGGCAATATCCGGTGTGAAGTAGGTATAGCTGCCATCGCTCTTGATGAGGACACGGTCTTTGTCATCTTTGAATTCTGTGGTTTTCAGCCAGAGGGCGCCATCCTGTTCATAGGTATAGCCCTGTGCCTTCAGCTGATTGATTGCCTGCTCGACAAGTCCACGGTCACGCAGCGACTGCTCGCTGGTCCATACATCAAATTCCACGCGGAACTCTTTCAAATCATCCTGCAGTTTCTTCAGTTCAGCCTTCAGTCCATAAGCCCGGAACCATTCCAGACTTTCGGCTGGATCAACGTCTTTGTACTTCTCGCCGATTTCGCCCTTGATCGTATTGGCGATATCAATGAGGTCCTGACCATGGTAGCCGTCTTCCGGAACCTCTGCCTCTTTTCCGCAGGCCTGTAAGTATCTTGCCTGCAGGGAAAGTGCCATCTTGCCGATCTGGTTGCCGGCATCGTTGACATAGTATTCCCTGGTCACATCGTAGCCGGCCATCTTCATCAGGCGGGTAACAGAATCACCGATTGCCGCACCTCTTGCATGACCCGGGTGCAGGTCGCCGGTCGGATTGGCTGATACATACTCAACGTTGACCTTCTTGCCCTTGCCTGCTTTGGAGCAGCCATATGCATCGCCTGCTTCAAGCACCTTGCTGATGAGGTCTGCCAGGGAGCCGCCCTTCATGAATACATTCAGGAAGCCCGGTCCGGCAATCTCAATCTTCTCAGCGCCGACTGCTTCGCAGTCAAACTCTGCCGCAACCTTTTCCGCTGCTTCTCTTGGCTTCATGCCAAGGTTCTTGGCATACTGCATTGCAACATTGGAAGAATAATCTCCGTGGGCCTTTTCCTTTGGCAGGGAAAGTGCCAGCCTGCTGCGGTCAACCTCTGTATTCAGCGCCTTGGACGCTGCCCGGCTGAACTCCTGCTTGAGCCGTTCTTCAATCTCACTCATTCATGAACTCCTTTCAGTTCCCACACCAGTTTCTGACTGGTGACTGCTTTTCCTTCCTGATCCAGAATCTGATACTGCACGGTCCAGCGGTCCGCTTCCCTGGAATACTGCTGGAGAATGGCATCCAGTTCCATGATGCCATAGGAACTGTGCACTCTCGACTTGCCTTTTCGATCCGGCAGAAGACAGGTCACACTGGAAATATCCGCCTTCCGTTTCAAGACAATACGGGTCTCTTCAAAGACGATCTCATGATGAACTTCCGGATTTTCTTTCTCTGCATAACGCAGGATATTCCCGGTCAGATCAGCGATCCCGTCTGCCAGTACGGCGGTTTGGTTTTCCGTAATATCGAACTGTGTCAGTTTTACATGTATTTGCATTA
>JAKVJO010000070.1 GCA_022486935.1 Solobacterium sp.
CTGCAGTACCGTCTGTCACAACCGCAACTGTATTGCCGCGATCGGTATAGCGGTAGGCATTCTCCGGATTCTCCTTGATCTTCAGGCATGGCTCGGCAACCCCCGGTGTATAGGCCAGTGAAAGGTCCTGGGCCGTTTCACAGGGAACCTTGGTCTCCACTTTCAATTTGCCATGGTTCGCTTCATGCAGACTCAGTGATGCTTCATAGACAGTGCTCATTTGTTCTTCTCCTTCAGATATTGCTCCGCAGTCATACAGGGAATCCCCTGTTCTTCAAGCAGTTTTGCAAAACATCCTTTTCCCGGAATGACCGTATGGCTGAAGGTACCGTCATAGATTCCGTCACAGCCGCACGATGGGCTGTACGATTTCAGGATGGCACAGTCACAGTGATGTTCCAGGCAAATCTTCAGTGCCTGTTTTGCACCGGTTTCAAACTGTTCTGTTACATCCTGGCCAGCTGTATTGTACACGTGGCCATCACGCTGTTCGCTGCTCAGTCTCGGTGTCGGTAAACCCCCCAGCTGTTCCGGGCAGACCAGCACTGCGTTTTTCTGTTCAGCCAGTTCTTTGAGTTCTCTGACTTCGTTATTGCCGCCGGAGTATTTGCAGTTGACACCGGCAAGGCATGCACTAACCAAGATCATAGATATCCTTTCCGCTGCAGTCGATGCCGACAAAGCACGGAAAGTCTTTGACGGTCAGTCTGGTCACTGCCTCGCTGAGCAGATCTTCAAAGGCAACCGGCTCGCGTTTGACAATGCAGTGCGACAGCAGTGCACCGGCACCGCCGCAGGTCACAAAGTAGATTCCATGATGAAGGATGATTGCCTGTTTGACTGCCTCATTCCGTCTTCCCTTGCCAATCATGCATGTCATGCCATGATCCATCAGTTCCGGCGTCCAGGCATCCATGCGGGAAGCAGTGGTCGGCCCGGCAGATCCAATTGCCTGACCCGGGGCAGCCGGGGTTGGCCCGACATAGTAAATACATGCTTGATCCAGATCCAGCGGCAGCGGGCTGCCCTGTTCAATCAGTTCATGAAGACGCTTATGGCCAGCGTCTCTTGCGGTATACAGTTCACCTGACAGCAGTACATATTCCCCGCAGGTCAATGAATCCCGCTCTTCTCTGCTCAGCGGCAGGTTCAGTTTCTTCATAGGTCAACCTCCGCGTGCCTGCATGCATGGCAGCAGATATTCACTGCACATGGCAGGCCGGCAATGTGCGTCGGTGCTGTTTCGATCTGGATGCTGAGGGCAGTGGTATGGCCATGAAGACCCATCGGTCCGATGTGCAGCTGGTTTGCCTGATGCAGCAGCGATTCTTCCAGTGCGGCATATTCCGGATCCGGGTTAACTTTTCCCAGCGGTCTCATCAGGGCATGCTTGCTCATGACGGCACAGCTGTCAAACGTACCGCCAATTCCGACACCGACAATCATCGGCGGACAGGCATTGGGCCCGGCAAGCTGGATCGTCTCCAGCACAAATTGCCTGACGCCTTCGATTCCTTCTGCCGGTTTCAGCATCTTGATCCGGCTCATGTTCTCAGAGCCAAATCCCTTGGCCATCAGTTCAACTGTGCACTGATCCCCTTCCACCAGTTTTGTATAGATTACTGCCGGTGTATTATCTTTTGTATTATCACGGTGAAACAGCGGGTCCTTCACTGCTGAAGCCCGCAGGAAATGTTCCGTGTATCCCTGTCTGATTCCCGCATTGACGGCATCCGTCAATGAACCATTGATGAAGTGTACGTCCTGACCTACCGTCAGATACACAATTGCCAGTCCTGTATCCTGGCAGATCGGGATCCGCTCACTGTGGGCAATCTCAGCATTTCTCAGTAACATGTCCATGGCCATCTGACTGCGTTCGTCCGTTTCGTTTGACGCCCCTTCGTTCAGGGCCGTCACAATATCCGGGCTGTAGTCACAGGCAATCCTGCCGCAGGCATCTTTTAAAACTTCCGTAATCCTTGCTACGTCGATTTCTCTCATGGCAGTATTGTATTACGGATTTGGCTGATCTGCGTTCTAGATTCCGCTTTCCTGTTCTTTCCGGTGATGTCTTGTAAAAAGCCAGAAAATGAACAGTGAGGTTCCGATAATGATGACCATCAGTAACAGGGTAAAGAGAAACTGCGGCGATTTGATGTCCGTGATCGTTTCACCGAGCAGCGTAATGGCAATGGTAACCGGGGCCAGCCCCAGAAGACTGCCTGCCAGGTATTTTGGATAGCTGATATGCTCTGAACCGAGAAACAGCGAAACCAGATCCAGCGGCAGCTGTAACATGCGGATGATATAGGTAGAGAAAATGACATTATCACTCTGCAGCGATTTGATCTTTTCAATCGCATCCACTTTTTCCACGACTGCAGTCACGTACTGCTCGCCCTTATGCCAGCCGAGGATAAACGGGCAGGTCACGGCAACCAAAATCCCGCAGAAGTTGACGACCAGTGCCCAGCTGGTTGGAAACAGGTGCCCTACGGCAAGCTGTAGCACCGGCAGCGGGAAGAACACGGTCAGTGACTTGATCGCATAGAACAGCTGGAACACAAAACCGGCAAGAATCTTGTTCTGGGGCGTGTAATTCAGGATATCTGAAATGCCAAGATCAAAATGCTTGACCAGGATATACAGCACAATCAGGATTGTCACAAACGTAAGACCGCCGGAAATCAAACGCCGACGGGTGATTTTTTTCTCCGTTGTATTCACACATTCATTATATGCAGTATTTTCACTTTTGACAGGTCTTGCACTCTAACCATAAGAGTGCTAAACTCAATTAGCAGTAAGCAAGTTAGAGTGCTAAAGGAGGCCGCAGTTTATGGCAAAGAAACAGTTTAAAACAGAATCCAAGCGTCTTCTGGAGCTGATGATCAACTCCATTTACACCAATCAGGAAATCTTCCTCAGAGAGCTGATTTCCAACGCATCAGATGCACTGGACAAGCGCTATTACCTGTCCCTCACTGATCCGGCAAAAAAGGTAAACAAGGGCGATCTCTCCATTCATATTGAGCGTCATCCGGAAAACAAGACACTGGTCATTGAAGATACCGGTATCGGTATGACTTCGGAAGAAATGGAAAAGAATCTTGGTACGATTGCCAAGAGCGGTTCCGCAGAATTCAAGGAACAGCTGGAAAAGGCCACCAAGAATGTTGATATCATCGGCCAGTTCGGTGTCGGCTTCTACAGCGCCTTCATGGTTGCCAAGAAGATCACCGTTGAATCGCTGAGTGTCAATGATACCCAGGGCTATACCTGGACCAGCACCGGTGAAGATGGCTATACGATTGAGAAGAATGACCGCACCCAGATCGGCACCCGCATCACCCTGGAACTGAAAGACGATACCGATGATGAAAAGTATTCCGATTATCTGCAGGAATACAAGATCCGCGATCTGATCAAGAAGTATTCCGACTATGTCCGTTATCCGATCATCATGGAAGTGGAAAAGAGCGAACCAGATCCGGAGAACAAGGACAAGTCCATTACCAAGAAGGAAGACGAGACCATGAACTCCATGGTTCCGCTCTGGAAGAAACAGAAGTCCAAGATCAAGCCGGAAGAGTACAACGAATTCTACAAGGCCAAATTCAATGACTGGCAGGATCCGCAGAAAGTGATCCACTTCTCGGTTGAAGGAAATCTTTCCTATACTGCATTGCTGTTCATCCCTTCCAAAGCACCGTACAACTTCTACAACACGGACTTTGAACCGGGTATCCAGCTGTATTCCAAAGGCGTATTCATTATGGATAAGGCCAAGGATCTTCTGCCGGATGCGTACCGCTTCATTACCGGCCTGGTAGACAGCGATGATCTGAATCTGAATATCTCCCGTGAGACACTGCAGCAGGACAGACAGGTCCGTGCCCTGGCAGAAAGCCTGCGCAAGAAGATTCACAGCGCATTGGAAGACATGCTCAAGAATGAGCGTTCCGAATACGAGAAGTTCTATGACAACTTCGGACTGAATCTGAAGTATTCCATCTACAAGTCCTATGGTTCTGAAAAAGAAGAGCTGCAGGATCTGCTGCTCTACAAGTCTGACAAAGACGGCAAGTATGTTACCTTAAAAGAATACGTTGACCGTATGGCCAGTGATCAGAAGGATATCTACTATGCATGCGGCACCACGATGGATGACATCAACAAGCTGCCGGCACTGGAGAAGCTGAAGGACAAGGGCTATGAAGTGCTCTGCTTCACTGACAACATCGATGAGTTTGTCATCTCCATGATGCAGAACTACGCTGACAAGCAGTTCAAGTCCATCAACAAGGGTGATCTCGATCTCGATACCGAAGCAGAAAAGAAGGAACGGGAAGAGAAGACCAACGACAACAAGGATATGCTGGCAGCCATGAAGGATGCCCTTGGCGACAAGGTCAAGGAAGTCCGCATCTCTTCCAGACTGAAGGAAGATCCGGTTGTGCTGGTCGCCGATGAAGGCGTATCGCTCGACATGGAGAAAGTGCTTGCCCAGGATCCGATGAACCGCGGACTCAAGGCAACCAAGATTCTTGAATTGAATCCGGATCATCCGGTCTTCAAGGCACTGCAGAATGTCTATGACAAGAACCCGGATGCCCTGAATGAATATTCCAATGTCCTCTATGATCAGGCATGCCTGATTGAAGGACTGCCGATTGCCGATCCGGTTGGCTATGCAAGAAAGATCACGAAACTGATGATCGATGCCGAGCCTTCCATTGAAGCAGTCGAGAACCCGCATCCGCTGCACACCGCAAAAGATGAGCCGATCGATGCGGAGACCGTTGAAGCAGAAGCCACTGAGAAACCGGCTGAACCTGAAAAGCCAGATGTCTCTGACTATGCTGCACCGGAATCCAAATCAGACTCCACAGACGAAGAAAAATAACTTCTGAAACCAGCAAGTCCCTGCCATCACAAAATGACAGGGACTCATTTTTTTATTCTCTGATGGATTCAGCAGACTGCTTCTTTGGTAATCCAGGCAGCTGGGAAAGAATCACAGCGCCAAACATCAGGGCGCACCCTGCCAGCTCACGCACTGACAGCACCTGGTTCAGAAGCACGAAACCGGATAATGCCGCAAATACTGACTCCAGACTCAGCAGCATGCTCGCAACAGTCGGATCTGCATCTTTCTGTCCGACAATCTGCAGTGTATAGCCCATTCCGGAAGAACAGATACCGGCATAGAGAATCGGCACTGCCGCTGCCTGGATATTACTCCAGATGGGATGTTCCAGGACAATCATCGGAACAAGACACACCAGCCCTGCCACAAAGAACTGAATGCAGGACATCCTGACTCCATCCACCATGGGTGAAAAATGATCAATGACCAGAATATGCACCGCGAACAGGAATGCACAGCCGATCATCCATAGATCGCCAACGGAAAGACTCATGGATCCCTGAATGCTCAGGAAGTAGAGACCGATGACCGCAAGTGCCACACTGATCCAAGTTTTCAGCTTGGGCCTGTTGCCGAGAAACACTGACAGCACCGGAACCAGTACCACATACATGGCAGTGATGAATCCCGCCTTGCCAACAGAGGTGTATTGAATCCCGATCTGCTGTGACATGCTTGCAAAGCCGAGGATAATGCCGCAGGCAATGCCGCCTTTCAGCAGCTGCGGATTCTTCCACTGAGCTTTTGAATGCTCTTTGGGAGCGGAACGGAAGCGGTCCAGCAGCGGCATGACTGCCAGCAGTGTCACTCCGCCGATAAAGGAACGGATACAGGTAAAGGTCCAGGGCCCGATATAATCCATGGACACTGACTGTGCCACAAATGCACAGCCCCAGATCAGTGCCGCAGATAATAACATCAGATTGTTCTTCCAGTGTTTCATTCAGTTGATCCTCTTTCTATATGCCCGCTGAATCAGTGCAGGACTGTTCAGTGTCCACTGCAGCAGATCACGGATGTACTTCGGATGGAATTCCACCACGCCTTTTGAACAGCCGAGCATTTCATACCCGCTGCCCCGCTGCAGAAAATCATCGGTGATCACGGTATAGTACTTTGCAGGATCCAGAGGGATCCCGTCAATTGTGACATGGAACGGTTCTTTAGTAACAGAAACATTCCAGCTGATGGCAAGCGCACCCAGTACCGTTCCCCGAAATCCATTCCAGCGGTGATTGCACTGCGACATGACAGCTTCATCAAACGATGCCTGCAGTGCTTCGGCAATCTGTGCACCAGTCCAGATCACGGTGGTTGGGTTCAGCGGAGACGGCTCCGCTTCCAACAGACTCATCCGTGAGATCGTACCGGACAGTCCGCCGGACAGGATGCCATGATTGATCAGCCCCAGATCCCCGCCGTACTCCTGATGCAGTGAATCTGCGACTGCATTGACTGCGCTGCATTCATGATAGGCATCATAGTCCAGACTCGATGAGAGTTCATACAGCGGCTGTTCCAGGTTCTTTCTTCCCCGCTTTGTTTCCGCATCCAGTACTGCAAGAATCTGCGGATCTTCTTCAGCATTGGATGGAATATTATCTGCAGTGACATCGATCAGATGATTCTGATCATCCAGTGTCATCGTCACTTTGCCTAGCACAGTTCCGTGGCTACCGGACTGATGGATCCAGGTACTGCCCTCTTTGACTGCGTGTTCCATCAGTACATGTGAGTGTCCGCCGATAATGATATCAATCCCGTGTACGCGATCAGCGATCAGACGGTCCCCGGTCAGCTCTGTTCCAGAATGGTATCCGGCATGCGACAGCAGGATGGAGACATCATAATGACCATGTTCAGAATCAATGATGTGCTGGATCCGCTCATACGGTGACAGCAGAGTAATGCCTGCCATATCGGTAAATGCAGTGCCGTCTTCCACCTCACCCCAATAAGGGCAGACACCGATGATCAGATACCGTACGCCATTGCGCTTCAGGATCAGATAAGGCTGAATGCCTTTGATCAATGATCCATCCAGTGCTGAAAGATTGCATGACAATAGCGGAAAGCCCATAGCGCACATCTCTTCCATCACCGATACACCGGTGAAGAATTCATTATTGCCTACTGCCATGGCATCATAGCCAGCTGCCTGCAAAAGCGCAATTCCGCCGGTGCCATTGGTACCGGAGATCATGATCGAACGAAGATCACAGAAATCGCCGGCATCCAGTGTCAGATCACACACGGGATTGCGCTAAAGTTTCAATATCGTACTGATGGATGCGAAATGATCAAAACTGCTGTGGATATCATTGGTATGCCACAGCACTGCCGTTTTCATTCGTGTGTCTCTGTTGCCGCAGTAAACGCGTGATCAAAGTTGATCACCGTATACAGTTTGGAAGCGTTGGTAGACAGTTCATCATCTATGCTCTGATGAATCTGTTCCTTGCTGTATTTGCAGTCATAGGGAATCAGAACATCAAAGACCAGATTGGTATGGTTCTCTCCCGGTACGACACGGAAGTCATGCATGGACAGTTTCGGATCAATATGTTCCAGCGCACGCAGCACTTCTTCACGGTACGCTGCCGTCTCCGGATCAGAATAATCAACCGGGTCAAGGTGCAGTGTCATGATGACATGGAGTTTTTCGTCAATTTCACGTTCAGCCTGATCAATCACATCATGTGCTTTCAGAATATCCATATGGCAGTCGATCTCAGCATGTGCACTGCCGATCTGCATGCCCGGTCCATAATCATTGATGATCATGTCATGCACACCCTGTACTTCCGGATGGGACAGGATCTGGTTCTTGATGGCATTGACCAGCTGCTGATCGGCCGGACTGCCAAGCAGTTTATCAATGATATCTTTCGCAATTCCGACGCCGCTGTAGAAGACAAAGCAGGAAACAACCACACCGCCGATACCATCAAATGGAATCTGTGGTGCAAAGCCGCTGAGCAGCAGTGCAGCCAGAGTGACCGAGGTTGCGATGACATCGTTTTTGGAATCCTGGGCAGTTGCGATCATTGCAATGTTGTCAATGCGATGGCCGATCGTCATATTGAAGCTGCTCATCCAGAGCTTAACGAGAATGGATGCCAGCAGGATGATAAACAGCGTCAGATCAAAGTGAACCACATCCGGCGTGAAGATCTTCTCGATGCTGGTCTTGAACAGTTCAAATGCCACGATGAAGATGATGACAGAGACCACAAAGGAAACAACATACTCCATCCGGCCATGGCCAAACGGGTGTTCCTTGTCTGCCGGCTTGGCGGACAGCTTATAGCCAAACAGCGTGACGAGACAGCTCATGCAGTCGGACAGGTTGTTGAATGCATCAGACGTGATGGAAATGGAATTGGTCAGAATACCAATCGTGAACTTCAGTAAAAACAGCAGGATATTGCAGGCAATGCCAGTCAGTGAACTCAGTTTGCCATAAGAATAGCGTACCTGTTCATCTTTGATGTTGTCTGCATCTTTTACGAAATGTGCAATTAACCAGTTTGTCATATCGACTATTCTAACGCGTTCTCAGACCATTTTCCAGACTGCGCCGTTTTTGGACATGCACCGGATGAGGCACCAATGCATGCATCAGATAAACAGCCAGGATCGGCAGGAAGATCACCAGCACCAGAAGGCACTCCATCATTCTGGAAGACGGATACGCCGGCGTCAGAAACAGCAGCCAGTTTTCCGGCAGGATCAATGCTGCCGTCATAAATCCAATCATCACTTTACCGAGAATCCGCATGGCAGGAAGTACCGTTTTTCTGGAGCTGTCCAGCGAGCAGGAAGAAAAGACCGCATTGCATAATGACAGTGCCGGCAGTACCGGAATCAGATGATCCATACCGGTCACCCGGATCACGATTGCCTGGATCATGCATGAAACCGTGATGGTCATCATATGATCTTTCAGCCGTCTCAGTGAATGGATGCTGACGGAGAGAACTGCCGCCAGAATCCCGAAACACAATGATGGCATTTCATAGCCGGTCACTGCATAGGCATACGCCAATAAGAGAATCCCGATACTGAGATAGAACTTTTCTTTCTGTGTCATCAATCATCACCTGCCTGATACCAATATCTTAGGCAAGATGTCATTTTCGGGTGTACACTGTACTGTACATCCAGAAAGAAAATGCAATGATATGAATACCGGAAAAACAGGCAGTGAGCGGATCCTGCAGCTATATTCAATTTTGAAGGAAGAGAGCGATGAAGCACATCCCATTTCCATGACCAGACTGATCGGGGAACTGGAAACAGATGGCTGTCAGGCAGATCGCCGGACAATCTACCATGACATGGAACTGCTGAATCAGTATGGCTTTTGTGTACACTACGCAAGACACGGCCAGAAGATCCAGGGATACTGGCTGGAACATGCATTCACCCCGGCTGAAACCGTGCTGCTGGCCGGTGCTGTGGAAGAATCCCTGTCGCTGACAGAAGAAGCCGGCAGTGCAGTCATTGCCAAACTGCTGAACAGTCTTTCAGGCAGCGACCGCAGTGCTCTGAAGCTGAATGTTCCTGCCACTGGCAAAACAGATAATCCAAATGTACTGAACTATGTGGATCTGATCCTGCAGGCAATCCGCACTGCAAGACCCATTGAGTTCCGCTATTATGACATGACCATCTCCAGACAGAAGAAATACCGCCGCAGTGCCCATCTGTATCATGAAGTCCCCTATGCCGTGGTGACTGACAACGGCAGGATCTACTGTATCCTGTACGCTTCCAAATACGGCTCATTCGGGGCCTTCCGGGTAGATAAGATGGATGCCGTCAGTATTGTCAATGAACCGGCTGAACTGAAGCC
>JAKVJO010000071.1 GCA_022486935.1 Solobacterium sp.
GGTTCCTCCGGTTTTATATTCGGGACACAAATATGAGCAGGCCAGGGTCAGCACACAAGAGCAGATCGCGGACATGTCATTAGATCAGTAACAATCGATGCTCAAAAAGAAGATACAGATTTTATCCGTTTTATGAATAAAATGCTGGAAGAGGCTGATATTAACATTTCGAATTTTGATGTAAAAACAAACGATTTAGCAAAGGATAAAGTCCCATCATTTCAATTGCCTCCAGGCGTAGAAATCAAGGATGGTTTTTTCAACAATATGAAGACGATTGAAATTTCAACGCATCACAGTATTACTGAGGATAACCAAACACATGATTATGAACTGTCTTTTGACGAAGAATCAATGGGGACTTATAAGTACTTCTTATATACACCCGTAATACTGAATGCCCTGAAAAACGGAAAAACAATCGTCATTGATGAAATTGACAGCAGCCTTCATCCACTTCTAACTAATTATCTGATCAGATTATTCAGTGACAAAAGCATTAATCGAAACAATGCACAGCTGATATGTACTACTCATGATGTCAGCTTATTAAGTCTTGATGTATTCAGACGCGACCAAATCTATTTTTCAGAAAAAGATAATTCAACTGGAATCACGGATCTCTATTCTCTGGATGAATACTCTCCTCGAAAATCCGAAAACATTCGCAAAGGATATTTGCAGGGAAGATATGGAGCAATTCCATATGTCGGCTCAGGAGACATAAAATGCTAAAAAACCGGAAGTTCTCTTGAACGAGAATCCGGCCTTTTTTGTTCAATCCATTAATCCATTTTTTATCCAAGCATATGTTATTAATCCACTTTTAATCCAATTTTTGTTCAATGCGGAGTCATTATTGAACAATATGATTCATTCAAATAACCGCTTATTCATGCGTTTTGTTTCATTTTGTTCCTTGTGGATACTGTTTTGGCACTGTTGAAAGTGGGGAACCCCAACGATTTCGTAGTACATTGAGCGGACTCATCCCTTGATAAAAACAACTAATCAGAACTCGCATTTCTTTCATTACATCCCCACCAATTCGTCGTTTCACATTTGCCCCTTGAACAATACATACTTTATATGTATATTATGAATATGAAAGATATTAGTTTCGAATGGGATCAAAACAAGAGTCTTCTGAACAAGAAGAAACATGGGATATCTTTTACTGAAGCACAAACTGTATTTTCTGATCCGGACGCACTCATAATCTCTGATCCCGATCACTCGAATGATGAAGAACGTTTCATTCTTCTTGGCATCAGTACCAAACTGCATCTTCTTGTTGTCTGTCACTGCTACCGAAAGAAAGATTCTGTTATCCGTATCATTTCAGCCAGAAAAGCAACCGCAAGCGAATCAAAGCAATACACACAGTCGAGGTGAAAATATGAGAAAAGAATATGATTTTTCAAAATCTTCAAAGAACCCTTACAGCAACCGACTCAAAAAATCTGTTACGATCAAATTAGACCAAAGCACAATTGATTACTTTAAGGCACAGTCCAAATCATCAGGCATCCCTTATCAGACGCTGATCAATCTTTATCTTTCTGATTGTGCAGGCAATAAGAAACAACTCCATATGCAGTGGAAATAAAACAGTCCGACCAAAACGGACTGTTTTACATGAATACGCCAATTTCATATCTATCCGATTCTTGGATATCTGTCCAAAACGGCGTTTTTGATGTTTGCTTAAAAAGTGCAAATATCCGCATGGTTAAGCCTGTTTTTGATGTGATATCTAAATCGTTGGGTACACTTGGAGCACCAGAGGGGAATCGAACCCCCGTGTCAACCTTGGGAAGGTTGCATTCTACCATTGAATTACTGGTGCAGATGCTTAGTTATCATACACGAAAACGGAGGGATACTCAATGTCAAATATCCCTCTGCGCAGTCAGATTCACAACCCATTTCTCTTTTTTGACCAGGTGGTAGGAAACTGCCAGTTTGACCAGGTCTGTCATCTGTCCGAAGAGATAGATCCAGATATAGGAGAAGCCGGTGCAGTATGTTACAAAGGCCACAATCGGAATGTTGATCAGCCACATAAAGCCGCTGTCCATGATGAGAGTATGCTTCATATCTCCGCCTGCTCTCAGGGTAAAGTAGCACTGGGTGGTAATCATGTAGATCCAGAACATGACACTCTGGATGCGCAGGAAGTTCTGCGACATCATCTTGGTCTCCATGGATACCTGGCTGTAGAGATACGGAACCAGATAAGATGCACTAAACATGGCAACCCCGAAGATCAGTGCCAGCAGAAAGCTGAAGCCGATCAGGTGATAGCCGTTTTCTTTTGCCTGATCCAGTTTGTCTGCACCAAGCGGCTGGGAGATGAATACCGTACTGGCCGCAGCCATGCCGGCAAACAGTGTAAAGAAGATATCCGATACGGTAGTACTGATGGAATAGGCAGACATGACATCACTGCCGCGATAGCTGTAGAACTTGAACAGCATTGCCATGCCGGAGGACCACAGTACTTCGTTCAGCATAAGCGGTGCTGCCTTGACGATGATCTTTTTGAAGATCTCTTTCGGAATGACAAACAGCTCAGTCAGTTTCGTCTTGAAGTCAAACGGAGTACGGTACAAAGCTACCAGTGACAGGGTCAACTCCAGCACACGTGAGATCAGGGTCGCCAGTGCTGCACCTGCAACACCCATCTTCGGCATGCCGCAGTTTCCGAAGATGAAGCACCAGTTGAGAAATGTGTTGGTCAATACTGCAACGACACTGCAGCGCAGCGGTACTTTTGTCTCACCGACAGAACGCATCGCATTATAGACACTCAGTGTGACTGCAGTCGGAATAAAGGACCATGCCACAACCCGGATATAGCTGACACCCTGGGCAATGACTGCCGCATCGGAGGTGAAGAAGCCGACAATGACAGACGGGAAACAGACCGCCAGCATACTGAAGACCACCATGATGACACATGCCACCAGGATCATGGTCCGGAATGATTCTTTCATGTGCTCCTGTTCATTGGCGCCGCAGTACTGGGCAATAAATACAGAAGCCGCTGCACAAAGACCGGTAGTGCCGTACAGGGCAATCATGTAATAGCGGTTGACTGCCGCAACACCAGCCAGTGCTGCATCACCCAGCATACCCACCATGAGGTTATCAACGAGATTGACAGAACTGGCAATGAGCTGCTGCAGCATCAGGGGAACTGCCACAGCTAAAACAGCCTTCATGAAGGCTCTGCTGCATATGAACTTCTGAAGATGCTGTTTCATCATTCTGATGTACCCCCTTTTAGTGCAATGCGAATATCATACCAATTTTCACTGATAAAGAACAGGAGAACCTGCAGGCATCAGGCAGATATGCTCCGGTGTTTTCCTCTATAATGAACGCATATGAATACAACGGTCAAAATCACAGCAGCTGATGCAGGTACGTTAACCGGCTGGTTCAAAGAGAATCAGCGGATCCTGCCATGGCGCAATACCGGCAATCCCTATGATGTCTGGCTGAGTGAAATCATGCTCCAACAGACAAGAGTGGAATTTGTAAAGGAACGCTTTATCCTGTTCAAACAGCAGCTGCCGGATATCGCATCCCTGGCATCCTGTTCAGAAGACCGGTTATTGAAACTGTGGGAAGGCATGGGCTACTACTCCCGGGTCCGCAACCTGCAGAAGTGTGCACGGGTACTGATGGAACAGTATGATGGCATCCTGCCAGGTGATCCTGCACGGTTGATGAAACTTCCTGGCATTGGCCCCTATACGGCCGGAGCGATCGCTTCCATTGCCTTTGGTATACCGGTTCCGGCAGTCGATGGCAATGTACTTCGGGTGCTGGCAAGGCGGTTTGCAGTGACAGATGATATCCGCAGTACAGATACCAGAACTGCCTTTGAACAGGCAATCCGATCATTCTATGAACAGGATGGAACGCAGTACGCTTCAGATCCTGCCTTCTGTGCCTGCTTTACCCAGAGCCTGATGGAACTTGGTGCACTGGTCTGTGTCCCTAACGGAGAACCGCATTGTGAACAGTGCCCATGGAAGGCATCCTGCAAGGCACATCTGAATCATCAGACGGATGAGATCCCCTACCGCAGTCCGTTGAAACAGCGGAAGACTGTTGAACGGACTCTATTGATCATCCGTGACGGTGATCGCTTCCTGCTGCATAAGCGCCCTTCAAAAGGTCTTCTGGCAGGTCTCTATGAGTTCTATGGCGTTGAGCAGAAACTGGTCAAACCTTCAGAAGTCACTGCGGCAGTCACAGCACTTGGCATGGTACCGATTCGGATTCACCGTCTTCCGGACTCCCGGCATATCTTCACCCATCTGGAATGGCATATGACCGCCTGGGAGATCAAGACCGCATCACTGGATACCCTGTTACCGGATGACTTCATGCTGGTAAACAAAAAGGAACTCGCATCCTTTGCGGTTCCTTCTGCATTCCATACGTATACGGAATATTACTCCCTGAAAGACTGACTTACTTCTTTCTCAGTGTCTTCAGGAATTCAACGAAATGATTGCCGGCTGGTTTCTCTGCCGGTTTTTCTTCAACCTTCTGCGGCTGGATCTGGCTGCCCTTCTGCGCATACGGCTTGCTGTAAGACTTCTTTGGCTGCTGTACAGGTTTTGGGGCTGCCTGTTTTGGCTGCGGCTTTGTTGCAGGCTTTGGCTGACTGGTCTGGTGATTCTGCTTTGAATGCTGGGCAGGTTTTTTGTTTGAGTTGTTCTTCTGCTGAGGCTGCGGCTGTTTCGCCTGCTGCTTTTTGGGCTGCTGGTTCTGCTTTGCCGGTTTCTTTTTTGGCGCCTGCTGCTTTACAGGTGCCTTTTCATTCTTTGGCTTTGACTCCTGCTTCTGCGGGTGATTCTGAGCTGGCTTTGGCTGTTCTTTGGCCGGTTCAGCATCTTTGGTTTCAATAAAGGAAGTGCCGTTCTCCCTGGTCCAGGCAGAGACATTGTCACCGCCGCGGTGCAGTAAGAACTGGGCTGCCGTATTCAGATCATGGAAGCGGTAGTTCTTCTCGAACTGAATCTGGCCATTCTCTTCTTCTGAGAGAATACCCATGGCCATGATATCCCGGCACAGGTTCTTCATGGACTTCATTTCCTGCGGACCGTAGGCATGCATGGTACTGCCGGACAGGATCTCAATGGACTTCGGGTTGTGGTACAGTGCCTTGGCATTGACGCTTGGCGCACTGAGCACAATGATGTCATCATCTCTGGTATCGGCAGTGCTGTTTCTGCTTTCATCGTACGGATAGATGGCAATGATGGTCTTTGCCATCTCATCGCATCTGGAAAGGATATCTTTCGGTGTCCAGCCATCCTTCTGCAGGATCTCTGTATTCATCCGGATGTGCAGTGTCTTGGACAGTACTTTCTTCTTGAATGCAAAGTCCTGGTTGCCCATGCGGGTATTGTCATACTCTGCGCACAGTGTCAGGTTGCCGATCAGATTGACATAGAATGTATACTCATCGTCATCTTTCGCATTGGCAGCTTTCTTCCAGTAGGCATTGGGGTGCTGGGGCATGATATGTTCAATGTTCAGATTGGACGTATCGACTTCTGCCGTAGCTCCATAATGCTCAATCCGTTCCAGTACCGGCCGGATGCACATCAAAGAATATGCATTGATTTCTCTCAGCTGTCCCTTCAGCTGGTCATTGGTCGGCATTGCCAGTGCTTTGCCGCGGTTGTAGTTGACCAGAAACAGTTTGGTAATCTCATAGAGATCGCCGTGCTTCTTCTTATAACTGTTCATGACAGACCGTAACAGCTGCGGGAAGTACCTGCTCAGTGAATTGGTATCATTGCCGCAGAGTGATCTGCGCATGAGATAGGTATCAACGAGCTTGATGATCTTGCACAGTGTTTCGGAAGTGATGGTGCCGTCATCTTCCAGACGGAACATCTCCATCAGAAACGGTGCCGGAACTCTGGACTCGTTGTAGCGGAACAGCTTCAGCACTGCTTCAACATCATTCTTCTCTGCCGGTCCGTTGTAGATCTCGTTATAGAAACGGCAGTAGCGGAAGATCTCCCGCATGCGCTCTTCCCTTGTCTCACTGGAGTTATTCCAGTAATCCTTGAAGCCGTCATAGACATCCCTGCGGTTGAGCAGGTTGTATGTCTTGGCCGCAAGATAATAGCGGAAGAACTCTTCCAGTCGTCTTGACTCCGGGAAGTAGGACTCCAGCGGCTGCCAGTACAGCTTATAATTACGTTCCTGTACTTCGTTGGTATCGTTCATCAGCACATAGTTGCGGATGAGGTCTGCGGAAGTCAGCGGTGCACCGGTAGAGTTGATGGACTCAAAGATCTGCTGGGCGTTGTCTGTTTCAGACAGCGGGAATACCAGAAGATCAATCTGTCCCAGGGTATCCAGAATGGCCAGCAGTGAATGTTTCTTTGCATATTCAGCAATGCGCTGGTAGATGAAGTCATAGTTGCGGTAGACATTGCTTTCCTTGTCCCTGCGGTCCAGGTCTCTTGTGGAGCCGTAGACCAGCTTTGCATAGACGTCATCATCAGATACGGTCGGCTTCAGTCTCAGTTTTGCCTGTTCACTGGCATGGCGGTTGTACAGATAATAGTCGTCGATCATTCCTGCAACATCGTTTTCCTTCTGCTCCAGGGCAATTGCCTTCAAAGCCAGAAGAAAGATAAAGGACGTGGTCAGACGCTGCTGTCCATCGACGATCTGGATCTGCTTGAACATATGGGAGATGTCAGACTCCATATAGATCAGGATACCGAGAAAGTGATTCTTTGTCGCACCGGATAACAGATCCCCCATGTCATTCATGAAGCGCTTTGTTTCGGCTTCCGGATTCCAGGTATAGTTTCTCTGGTACACAGGGATTACAAACTGTGATCCCATGGTTGTTTTGATAAAGTCAGACATACTTGTTCTGACTGGCTGTTTGTTCATGATAAATGTTACCTCTCTTAATCAATAATAGTTTTGCCGGGTTAGATTCTAGCACAGACTCGGAAAAAGTGCATTTCAGCGATCCTGGTCAATCAAAATACCCAGGGCATGAACTGCAGTATGAATCGCATCTGCAGTATCGGTCACCAGCGGATTATCAAGACCTGCTTTTTCCCGTTCCTGATTGGCACAGGTCAATAATACTGTTCCGCATCTGACCTTCAGGCTGCTGGCCACAATGAATAATGCGGCTGACTCCATCTCTGAGGCAAGACACCCAAGTTTCAGCCAGGCATCCCACTTCTGCAGCAGTTCTGCACCATTGGGCAGTGTTTCCGGCCGGCGCTGACCGAAGAAAGAATCTTTGCAGTGAACAGTTCCGACGTGGTATTCAAAACCCAGGTCCCTGGCAGACTGCACCAGGGCATTGGTGATGGAAAGATCTGCGACTGATGGATATTCAATCGGTGCGTACTCTTTGGAAGTGCCTTCCATGCGGACTGCACTGGCCGCAATGACAAGGTCACCGCCCTTGACGTCCATTGCCATTCCCCCGCAGGTGCCGACCCGGATAAAGGTATCTGCCCCGCATGCGCATAATTCTTCCATGGCAATGGATGCGGAAGGCCCGCCGATGCCGGTTGAGGTGACGGATACCTTCGTGCCATGAAGAAAGCCGGTGTACGTGGTGTACTCCCGGCTGTCTGCGATCAATTTCGAATCTTCAAAACAGCCGGCAATTTTCGCACACCTCTTTGGGTCGCCTGGCAGTAAGACATATCTGCCGACTTCACCCGGAAGAAGATTTGTATGCATTGTACGTTCAGCTGTCATGATAGGTCAGTCCGTTGTTGTGGTAGGAATCGCTTCTTTGAGCGGATTCAGTTCATTGTCGATACCGAGGCCGGCAACTTTCCAGGTACCATTGACCTTCATGAAGGTCATCTGGTAGCCGCCATGCCAGGTGCGGTTCACTTCGGAGTTTGCTGCATAGTAGTCAAATGTCACATAGCCGACCATCGTATCATCACTCTGCTGAATGATGTTGGAGGCAGTCACATTGGAGAACTGGGAAGTGGAATGATCTGAGAACCAGGTATTCTGCAGGGAAGAAATACGGGTGTAGAAATCTGAAGCAGTAATGGAAACATTGGCAATGGAGCCAAGGCTGCCGTCTCTTGTCGGGAAGGAAGCGAAGATCACTGCATCATTGGTGAACTGGGACGCGAGATCTGCATCAGTGGAAGCCTTGCCGATGAAGATGGTATCTGACAGCACATCCTGCAATGTGGTATAGCCATCCTGACCGACAACGGTAATGGAAGGCTCGCCAAGCAGGTTCTTGAAGGTATAGGTATCAACATGCGGAGCAGAGGAAGTATCTGTCAGCTGAGTGAAGTTGCTGGCAACTGTATCCGTTGCGGTCTTGTAGGTATCATCAACCGCGATGCCGTTGACTTCAATGCTGAGGCCGGTCGGTACTTCTACAGTGTAGTTCAGATCGCCGCTGAATTCCGTGGAAGCCAGCCACTTTCCATCTGAAGACTGTACCAGATCCAGGGTAGCGAGGTACTTCTTATTGCTGTACAGCTTGTACTTGCTGGTATCGGAGTTGTCCGGTGCGTATTCAATACTCTTGGTGTCAACACCGTTGTAGATCTCTTCCAGTTTGGCAACATAGTCTGACTCTGAGTTCAGATGCGGAGCGACGACAAGGGAATCAGAATAGATCTTGTCATAATCACCGCTGCGTACATTCTCAAGGTAGGTGGAGATTGCGCTCTCCGGCATTTCAGCTTCTGCCGCAGAGAACTGTTTCTGGGCGTTATTCACATAGAAGTAACCGCAGCCGATGCCAAGTGCCGCAACAACTGCCAGGATGCCGATTCCGGCACCGACACTGATTTTCTTACCCATCTCAGTTGCCTCCCTTCACCAGGATTGCCGTCGGCAGGTGCCTGGATCCATACATGGATACGGTCGTATTCACATACTGCCCGTTATAAATCATGGCTGAAGAGTTGCCGCCGTCAAGGTTGGCAGCTTCAACTGCGTTGTTATCCTGGAAGATCTGGATGCAGTCTTCATATAATGCACCGAAGGAGGTTGGACCTCTTCCATCAATGACCAGTAACATGAATGCGCCGTCTTCACGCTGGGCAATTGCCGTACGCGGGTTGGTCATCGGATAGTCACCGGATGTGAATACAACCTGATAGTTGGAAATGAATACCGGGCCGAAGGTAACAGCTTCCTGGATTCCCCACTCCAGTGCCTGTCTTGCGGTGGTATCTGCACAGACCAGCTTATGATTGCTGTCAATGCCGATAACCGGCAGATAGGAATCCATATCACCGGAAATCAGCTGGCCGTCATGAATGACGATGCCCCAGGCATTGCCGCCGTTGCCGGTTCCGCCGGCATCTTCAAAGCCGCCTGCGTTGATGCCTGCAATTGCATTGTTGCTGGAAACATATTCTTCCAGAGATGGTGCAGTGTTGCCGCTGTCCATGTTCGGGTTGACTGCGACTTCAATGTCTTCCGGATTGTGGACGATCATCAGATAGCCTTCATAGGTCACCCCGTGAATTGCCTTGATCTCGATGCCGTCTGAGCTGAGTGTTTCTCCGCTGTCGGTCGTCTCTTCCGCATCCGTTACTGTATAGTTGCGGATATCAGAGAGTTCCTCGTCAGTGTAGAACAGTTTGGCAATCTTATAGTCAAATGAGTTCTCATCCAGATTTCTGATCTGGTCACGGCTGTACGCTACTGCAGTGCCGGCATATTTCGCTTTGAAAT
>JAKVJO010000072.1 GCA_022486935.1 Solobacterium sp.
TACGCAAAACTCAGTATAAGGAATTCGTGTCCATTTTTATACCCTAAACGCTTATTTCATCAGCACATACGCTGATTTATATACCCACACTTATTGATGAAGAGCCTCTTTTCTGGTGAATCTGCAGCATGTGCAGAAGGCAGGCCATAACGAAGCGATACTGGACAGCGGATATGTGGTTCCGATCAGCCGGTTGTACGCAAATTCATTCAAGACTTCCTGGATGAGTTATATCAATCGCGGAGAAGGCCGATGAGCAGCCGCACGCTGTTTAATCTGTTGGATCTTGCAGTCTACTTTGGCTATATCGCAGCAGTATTTCAAGTGAGCAGGACACAACTGCAGAAACAATGGAAACAACTGCTGCTGATTGCTGTAGTTTTCTGCTTTGCCCAGCTGCAGCTGTCAGACGGGGTCTTTGCCTGTGGCTTTATGACAATCGCCGCAGTGCTTGTGACAATGATTCTGTTCTGCCCGAAATATCAGATCCTGGAAGTACTGATCTTTGCGCTTATACCGTTGATTTATGAACGATTTCTGAATGATCTTGCACAGCTGGTGATTATGAACAGCCTGGGCTATGATCAGTTCTGGCAGTATGTACTATCGTCGAACATGATACAGATTGGATTGATCTGCCGCGGAATCATGATTGTTCTTCTGCTGGCTGTTATCTATTTGAAACGGCAGTTCAAGGGAGAAGTCAGCTGGCAGGATCTGACCTCGATTCTGATCATTAAACTGCTGGTGCAGGTGATTCTGTACTATGTAGAGAAGCAGGCATTCACTTACCGCTTTTCTTTCATGGGTACAGCAGTGATACTGATCCTTCTGATGGTGATGGACAGTGCGGCAATGTTTCTCTTCTACCGTATGCAGTACCAGGTAAATATCCAGATCGCACAGAATCTGCGGATGGAGCAGCTTCAGTATGAAATGAAAGATTATCGCAGTGCGGCAGAGTCGGATGAACGGATCCGGGAGCTGCGGCATGATTTCAGGCATCTCAGCAGCACGGTCAATGGATACCTGAAAGACGGAGATAAGAGCAGGGCAGAAGCACTGCTTCAGAATTATGAATCCAAACTGCAGAAATCTGGAACGTACTATCACTCTAATAATGAAGTCATCAACATGGTGCTGTCACGGTATCGCAAAAAGGCAGATGAAGAAGGTATCAACCTGAAGATTTATTCTTCGTACCATCAGCGGATCAAGATGAATGATCTGGATTTGAATGCAATCCTGTGCAATCTTCTGGAAAATGCATTTCTTTATGTTGGGACCGGCAGGCAGATCGATGTCGAACTGACAGATCGCGGGCAGTATGTGCAGTTGAAAACCACGAATTGCACAGAAGCAGATTCCTTTCAGATGGGCACTGGGCTCAGCAGCGTCCAACGCACAGTGAAAACTTCAGGCGGAAGCGCAGAATTCTGGATTGATTCAGGAATGTTCAATGCGTCTGTTCTGATTCCATCCACGCAGGAGACCGCACATGAATAAGAAATATGGAAAATGGTGCCTGTATGGATTGATTGCCTGCATGTTGGCAGTTGGCATTGCGGCCCCGTCATTTCGATCTTCTGAAGTCATTCCCATTTCACAGGAAACAGGCAGCTGGCTTTCGGACTCTGTAAAAATGAGTTCGGAAACGGATGGAGTCAGTTATGTGATTGATGGTTCAGTGGTGGTAAAGTGCAGCGAGACATTTCCCCTGGTTATTGGGCATCCGACAGCTGGAAACGAAGGTGGCGTATATTCCATCTCAGTAAACTACTGCATGAACGGCAGCGATGATCTGACCGAGCGGAAAGAAGTATTCCGTTATTACATTGCGGATGCCAGACAGTATCCGTCGGAGTATCAGCCTTCCATGGAACGGATTGCTGTGTGCGGTAATTATCAGGTGTATAGGCAGTCCATGATTTATGATCCTTCCGAAATACAGCTCAATGATCAGGAATACCAACAGTTGAAAGAACTGCTGGAACAGGAACTGCAGTTTGGCGTTGCAGAATGAAAAAGAGAATGCCGGAAGGCATTCTCAATTGCTGTTGCTGTTGTCGTCTTCTCCATCGCGCTTCTGAATGCGCAGCTGGTATTCTCCTGTGACTTCCAGCGTTGATCCGGAATCCAGATGGATTCTGCCGGAACGCACATCACGTACATGTCCCGTCGCATCTTTGACGGACATGCCCTTGTCACTCAATGCACTGACCCAGTAAGTGCCGCTGTTGATATTCCGCGGGACGCTGTAAACACCCGGGGTAATCGTCATTGTGTTTTCAGAAGACAGATAGACCAGGTTGGTCTTTTTGTTTGCGGCTGCAGCAGTGGTCAGCTGGAAGAAACGCTCTCTCAGAAAGAACATGTCGACATGTTCCATCGTGTAGGTGAATGTCTTCGAACCATCCATGATATGCAGGTGCTGGGTATCAGGGTTTTCGTGTACGACCTGAGCCAGACGGTGGCAGTTGATGAAGTGCTCAGACATGAAATACACTGCTGCTTCAGTTTCGTATACTTTTCCTGAGACGACTTCTGCACCGGATTCTCCGGCCGCATCTGCCAGGTTGAGAATACTCTGCCTGGTGATATCGGCAATGTTCTTGACAGCAGGTTCAGCTGGAATCATTGCCTTGGTTACCCGGATCGTCGCATCATAGACATTTGCACAATGCTCACCGTCATGCAGGATGACAGAAGGCATCGGATAATATTTAGCCAGTGTATCATCGGCTTTATGGGTTTCAAGATAATCGCCCATGATCATTTCTTTCTGATTCGGCTGGGCAATCACCAGGATCTGGAACAGATCATAGCGTACCGGCAGGCCATAGCTCTGGATGATCTTCTTGCAGTCTTTGCAGATCATATGTCCATCGGAAAGCTGCTCCGGACCCTTGAAGAGACCATGAGATTCATTCAGACAGAAATCGCAGACTTTGTTTTTTGCCATACAATTCCTCCTCGTTCATTATAGGCGGTTTCCAGTGAAACAAGAAGTGAACGATCAGTGAAAGTCAGAACCGCGGGCAATCTTCAGTACTTCCATACTGAGTTCAGGTGTCATGATCGGGCTGAATGGTTTTCCTTCCCGGATCAGATCAATGAAGTGTTTTGTCTCAAACGTGAATTCGGAATTGAAGTCGGCATGGAAGTGCTCAGTGCCTGATTCTGTAATGAGATCGGCGTCATGGCCATGCCAGTAGTCCTTGCATTCAATGCGTCCATTGTCGCCATAGATCTTCAGGGTATTCTCCCTGGTATAGGTAAAGCCGCACATGGCAGTCAGCTCAATGCCGTTTGCATGCATGGTAATCACAGAAGATACCGGACATCCTTCCTCTGATGTATCAAGACGTCTGACGGTATCCGGCATGCCGAACAGCGACAGTAATACTGACAGGGGATATACACCGACATCATAGACACAGCCCTTGCCAGGCTGCGACATGACCCAGTGCTTGGAATTGTAATGGGCAGTGCGGTTGAAGGAAGCTTCTGCCGCATGAACGGTACCGATCGTTCCTTCTTTGAGCCAGCGGACAATCTGCAGATAGGGCGGTACAAAGAGTGCCTTCTGCGCTTCCATCAAGGTGACCCGGTTGGACTCGGCACAGTGATACAGGGTGTCTGCCTCTTCCGGGGTAATGGTCAGCGGCTTTTCTGCCAGCACATGTTTGCCGGATTCAAGACAGGCACGTACCTGTTCATAATGTACAAAGGGCGGTGTTGAGATATAGACTGCGTCGATGTCCTTTGACTGATACAGTTCGTCATAGGAAAGGATGCTGGAGATCTGTTCTTCTTCTGCATAGGCCTGCACCTGTTCCGGGTGTCTGGTCGCAAAGGCGGTCACTTCGGCATTCTCAATCTCTTTCATTCCAGCCAGGAACCTCCGGCTGATATGGCCGGGGCCCAGCACTGCAAAGCGGATCATCTTCAATGGTTATCCTGCACTTTCTTTATCGTGGTACATTTCCGCATCGGCATCATTCATCAGGCTGGCAATCTGCCATTCACTGCCGTCAATCGATCCGGTGTAGGAACAGCCGATACTGATGGTGATATGAAGCTGCGGTGCTTCTTCAAATGTCAGTTCGGCAACTTTGCGTTTCAGTTCTGCAACTTTCTCGTTCAGGAATGTATTATTGCAGTCACGGAAGATGAGTACAAACTCATCGCCGCCGTAGCGCAATACCGCATCCTGTTTGCGTACACTGTCCCTCAAAACATGGGCAGTGCTGATCAGTGCCTGATCGCCGACGCTGTGTCCAAAGCGGTCATTCACCAGTTTGAAGTTGTTGATGTCGATCATCATGAAGCCGGTCGGCAGCGACAGCATGGATGTTGGATCATATAAGAATACATGTTCATCAAAGTACCTGCGGTTGAATACACCGGTCAGAGAATCCAGATACAGCTTGCGGCTGAGAATCGAAACCTGGTCAGTCCATCTGCCATGGCCAGACGACTGCAGATACATATCATCTGTGACCTTGTTCACCATTTCCAGCGCTGCTTTTTTCTTTCCGTCTTCCTGAACCAGGACAACCGGAATGGAAACGACCGAATAGACCTCGGATCCGCGGAACTCCAGCTTCGTGATCCGTTTGCCCTCATTGCAGGCTCTGCGGCTGATGCAGTTCTCACAGCGAGAATTCTTTTCCCAGACGGAATAACATGGTTCCTGATGTGCGGATACCAGTTTTCCATCTTTCAATGTTTCAACCTGTGTTTCTTCCGGTTCGACCAGACGCACGATATCAAAGATACGCTGGTTGAATTCCATGATCTTGGCAATCTCGCCAGGTGTTGTCACAATACTGTCCATTTTATGTATCTCCCACAATCATCGATTTCCTGTTGAATCTATGATGGATGATGAAATCGATCAGAATCATTCATACTCAGTTTAGCATGAATTCCATGATTGATCAGCCTGAATCCCATGATTTGCCCGCCTGCATCAGGGGAGCTGTGCAGAAGGCAGAAAACCATGGAGAATATCGGATATTCCCGGAATCTGCTGCAAAGATGGCACGCTTGGCCCTGTGAATTGCCGAAATGTTGAAAATAATGATTGACATCGGCTTTTCGAGTCTGTATCATTATCCATGCTTAGCGAAAAAGCGGCTTTGCCATGCGCAAAGCTTAAATTTAGTCTAAGATATGGCACACTTGGAAACGTGTGCACGAGGAAGGAGACAGCAATGCCTACAATCAACCAGCTGGTACGCAAAGGCCGTACCGATAAGGTCTACAAGTCAAAATCACCGGCATTAAACCGCGGCTTCAATTCACTGCAGAATCGTCCAACCAAGCTCAGCAGCCCCCAGAAGAGAGGTGTCTGCACCCGTGTTGGTACCATGACTCCGAAAAAGCCTAACTCAGCTCTTCGGAAGTATGCCCGTGTCCGTCTTTCCAACGGCATGGAAGTAACTGCTTATATTCCAGGAGTTGGACATAACCTCCAGGAACACTCCGTCGTCATGATCAGAGGCGGCCGTGTCAAGGATCTCCCTGGTGTCCGTTATCACATCATCCGCGGCACTCTCGACTGCGCCGGCGTGGATGGCCGTAATCAGGCCCGTTCCCGTTATGGTGCAAAGAAGCCTAAGGCTGCGAAGTAAGGAAGAGGAGGATAACAGAACATGCCAAGAAAAGGTTATGTAGCAAAGCGTGATGTGCTTCCTGATCCGATTTACAATTCAAAGCTCGTCACAAAGTTAATCAACAAGATTATGATCGACGGCAAACGCGGAACTGCACAGACAATTCTCTACGATGCATTCGCAATCGTTGAAGAGAAGACCAAGCAGAATCCGATGGAAGTCTTCGAGAAGGCACTCGGCAACGTTATGCCGATGCTGGAACTGAAGGTCCGCAGAGTCGGCGGCGCCAACTACCAGGTACCAGTTGAAGTATCTGCAGAGCGCAAACTGACACTCGGCCTCCGCTGGATCGTCAATTACTCACGTCTGCGTCATGAAACAACCATGGAGCAGAGACTTGCCGGAGAAATCATGGATGCCGCTAACGGCACCGGTGCTTCCGTCAAGAAGAAGGAAGATACCCATAAGATGGCAGAAGCGAACAAGGCGTTCGCACACTACCGCTGGTAATCAGAAAGAGAGGGATATATGCCTAGAGAGTTTAGCCTGGATAAAATCCGTAATATTGGAATCATGGCCCACATCGATGCCGGAAAGACGACAACGACAGAGCGTATCCTGTATTACACGGGCAAGATCTACAAGATCGGTGAAACTCACGACGGCGCTTCCCAGATGGACTGGATGGTTCAGGAACAGGAACGTGGTATTACCATCACTTCCGCTGCAACCACCTGCCACTGGAAAGACTGCCAGATCAATATCATCGATACTCCGGGGCACGTTGACTTCACTGTTGAAGTTGAGCGTTCCCTCCGTGTCCTGGATGGTGCAGTAACCGTCCTCGACTCAAAAGCCGGTGTCGAGCCGCAGACTGAAACAGTCTGGCGTCAGGCAACGGAATACAAAGTTCCGCGTATCGTATTCTCCAACAAGATGGACGCTACAGGTGCTGACTTCGACATGGCAGTCAACTCCATCGGCGACCGTCTCGGTGCCAAGGCAGCTGCAATCCAGATGCCGATCGGTGCTGAATCCAGCTTCCGCGGGATCATCGATCTCGTAAACATGAAGCAGGAAATGTACGAGAACGACCTGGGCACTGATATTCAGGTTACTGACATTGATGAGCAGTATCTGGATCAGGCCAAGGAAATGCGTCAGAAGATGCTCGAAGCGATCGCTGACTACGACGATGATCTCATGATGAAAGTCCTGGAAGGCGAAGAGCCGACTGTGGAAGAAATCAAGAAGGCCATCCGTAAGGGCGTTCTGAGTTCTGAGTTCTTCCCGGTTCTCTGCGGATCCGCATATAAGAACAAGGGCGTACAGATGTTACTGGATGCTGTTGTCGATTATCTGCCTTCCCCGCTGGATGTACCTTCCATCAAGGGAACCACAGAAGACGGCAAGGAAGAGTTCCGTCACCCGTCTGATGATCAGCCGTTCAGCGCACTGGCATTCAAGGTCGCTACTGACCCGTTTGTCGGACGTCTGACATACTTCCGTGTCTATTCCGGACATGTAACAGCAGGCAGCTATGTGCTGAATGCAACTAAGGATAAGAGAGAGCGTCTCGGACGTATCGTCCGTATGCACGCTAACCACCGTGCTGATATCACAGACGTCTACACTGGCGACATTGCCGGAGCAGTCGGACTGAAGAATACCACTACCGGTGATACCCTCTGTGATGAAAACAATCCGATCATCCTCGAATCCATGCAGTTCCCGGAGCCGGTTATCCAGATGTCTGTTGAGCCTAAAACCAAGGCCGACAGCGAAAAGATGGATGTCGCACTCCAGAAGCTGGCAGAAGAAGATCCGACCTTCCGCACCTATACAGATGAGGAAACAGGCCAGACCATCATCGCCGGCATGGGCGAGCTTCACCTGGACATCATCATGGACCGTATGCGCAGAGAGTTCAAAGTTGAAGCTACCGCAGGTGCTCCGCAGGTTGCATACCGCGAGACCATCCGCAAGGAAGCAGAAGTCGAAGGACGGTTCATCCGTCAGTCCGGCGGCCATGGCCAGTACGGCGACGTATGGGTCAGATTCTCACCGAATCCGGATAAGGGCTTTGAGTTCGTAGATGAAACAGTCGGCGGAAGTGTACCGAAGGAATTCATCAAGCCTACCATGCAGGGTATTCAGGAATCACTGGGCAACGGCCTGATCGCCGGCTACCCGATCGTTGATATCAAAGCAGCGCTGTTTGACGGCAGCTACCATGATGTTGACTCTTCCGAGCAGGCATTTAAGATCGCCGGCTCCCTGGCACTGAAAGAAGCTGCCAAGAAGTGCGATCCAGTCATTCTTGAACCAATCATGAAGGTCGATGTCACTGCACCGTCTGAGTATCTTGGTGCGGTCATGGGCGATATCGTCAAGCGCCGCGGACAGATCCGCAACCAGGGCGAGACCGGCAATGCAATCAAGATCGATGCATTCGTACCGCTGTCCGAAATGTTCGGATATGCAACGGATCTGAGATCCTTCACACAGGGCCGTGGAACCTACATCATGCAGACAGATCACTACGAGGAAGTCCCGAAGAACATTGCCAAGGACATCGTCGAGAAGAACACGACTGCATCAGCGAAATAACCACTGAAACATCACGAATTCAGTTGCAAAGAAAAGCCGGTTATCATAGAATGATAACGGCATAACCTAACAAGAAAAAATGGAGGAAAAACATTATGGCAAAGGAACATTTTGACCGGTCGCTCGAACATGTCAACATCGGCACAATTGGCCACGTTGACCACGGCAAGACGACACTGACAGCAGCAATCACAAAGTATCTGTCTGAGCATCCTGAAGACGGCAAAGCCGCTTTCGAAGCTTATGACCAGATCGACGGAGCACCTGAAGAGAAGGCACGTGGAATCACGATCAACACTGCTCACGTTGAGTATCAGACAAAGAAGAGACACTATGCACACGTAGACTGCCCGGGGCACGCTGACTATGTCAAGAACATGATCACCGGCGCTGCTCAGATGGATGGCGCAATCCTCGTAGTTGCAGCTACCGACGGACCGATGCCTCAGACCCGTGAGCACATCCTGCTCTCCCGTCAGGTTGGTGTACCTAAGATGGTAGTATTCCTGAACAAGTGCGACATGGTCGACGATCCTGAACTGATTGACCTGGTCGAGATGGAAGTACGTGATCTTCTGACTGAGTACGGATTTGATGGAGAGAACACTCCGATTATCCGCGGCTCTGCTCTGAAGGCTCTGGAAGATGATCCGAAGTGGACACCGGCTATCAAGGAACTCCTTGATGCTGTTGATACCTGGATCCCGACTCCACCGCACGAGTTCGACAAGCCGTTCATGATGGCTGTTGAGGATGTCTTCACCATTACCGGCCGTGGCACTGTTGCTACCGGACGTGTAGAACGTGGTAAGCTGAACCTCAACGACGAAGTTGAAATCGTCGGCCTGCGTCCTACCAAGAAGACCGTTGTTACCGGAATCGAAATGTTCCGTAAGACTCTGGACTTCGCTCAGGCTGGTGACAACATCGGTGCTCTGCTCCGTGGTGTCAACCGTGAAGAAATCGAACGTGGTCAGGTTCTGGCTAAGCCGGGATCCGTTACCCCGCACGAAGAGTTCAAGGCTCAGGTCTATGTACTGACCAAGGAAGAGGGCGGCCGTCATACACCGTTCGTCTCCAACTATCGTCCGCAGTTCTATTTCCGTACAACTGACGTTACCGGTGTCATCAATCTGCCGGAAGGCTGTGAGATGTGCATGCCGGGCGACAACGTCGTCATGGATGTTAAGCTGCTGGCTCCGATCGCTCTCGAACTGGGAACAAAGTTCTCCATTCGTGAAGGCGGCCGTACTGTAGGTTCCGGTTCCGTAACCGAAATCGTCAAGTAATCAGTCTGTCTTAATTGAAAGAGTGTCCTCATAACGGGGATGCTCTTTTTTATGAGGCTTCCTCAGGATGTGTGGGTGAAATCCAGTGAATAATCGAATCTTCTGAAAGGAAGTTCATGTTTGATATCCGAGCATTTCATCAGAATCAGATCAATTAGATTCTGGATGTTCCTGAACCCATATGCCATTCTGATCATTACTTTAATCTTGTTGTTGG
>JAKVJO010000073.1 GCA_022486935.1 Solobacterium sp.
TCAGCAGATTTCCATTGCCTGCTCCAAGGGAGACATTGATCCGGAAGAGGACGAAGTGAACCTGACCAGGTTTGAGGTGGTGCGCCATGTCTGAGCTGATCTGTGAAGTGTGCATGCATCACTGCCATTTGAATGATGGCCAGCTTGGCAGGTGCCGAACGAGAAAGAATGAAGACGGACATAACGTCTGCGCCAACTATGGACGGATTACCAGTATTGCCATGGATCCGATTGAAAAGAAACCGCTGATTCACTTTCATCCCGGCAGTTATATTCTTTCTGTCGGCAGCTATGGCTGCAATCTTTCCTGCCCGTTCTGTCAGAATGCCTCTATTTCCATGGCAGATGAAGAGACGTCTGAGTATCGTACCATGAGTGCCAGACAGCTGGCAGACATCGCCATTCACCAGAAATATAATCTGGGGATTGCCTTTACCTACAATGAGCCGCTGATCAGCTATGAATACATCATTGATACCGCAAAGATCCTGAAGCGGCATCACATGCAGGTGGTGCTGGTCACCAATGGCACTGCAAGCAGGCAGGTACTTGAGAAAGTCATGCCATATGTGGATGCCATGAACATTGATCTGAAAGGCGATGAGTCCTTCTACCATGAACTGGGCGGTGATTACAAAACAGTGCGCGATACCATCGCTTATGTCTATTCCAGATGCCATCTGGAAGTGACGATCCTGGTGATTCCAGGCAAGAATGATACGCCGGAATTCATTGGTGAACAGGCAGAATGGCTGGCGTCCCTGGATTCGGAGATTGTGCTGCATCTGTCCAGGTACTTCCCGCGGTATCATTACACCCTGCCGCCGACGGATATTGATCAGCTGGTTCTTCTGCAGCAGGAAGCACAGAAGTATCTGAAGTATGTCAGTATCGGCAACGTTTGAAGAGCCTGATTCATGGGTTCTTCTTTTGCTGTGCTAGAATAGTGCGTATTGACGATACAGGGAGGAAAACAGAGATATGAATGAAGCACTGCTCAAAGAGTATCAGGACTGGATTCTGAAACTGTCTGCCTATCAGATGGCATTGACAGTGATCGGCATTGATAAACAGACGGTTGCACCAAGCGGCGGTGCAGCGTACCGGGATGAGCGCAGTTCCATCCTGGCTGGCGAACTGTTCAGTATTGAAACTGACCCGCATCAGGTGGAAGTCAGAAAACAGCTGCTGCGGGAAGCGGATCTTGATGGTGATACCCGCAAGGCAGTCGAACTGTATGACCGTGAGATCAGCCATATCTGTTCCGTACCGAAAGACCGGTTCATTGCCTGGACAAAACTGCGGAATGAATCTTATGAAGCGTGGCACCGGGCCAAGACAGAAGACAACTATTCGATCTTTGAACCGTACCTGAAACAGATCATTGAAACTTCCAGGGAGATGTACGGCTACCGCAGCAGCACTGCACCGCTGTATGACCAGATGCTGGATGACTATGAGCCGGGCATGGACCAGAAACAGTATGATGCGTTCTTTGACCGGCTGAAAGAACGTCTGGTACCACTGATCCAGAAGGTGGTCAAGGCACAGCCGATTGAAGATTCCTTCCTGTTCAGAGAATACCCGGTAGAAGGTCAGAAACAGTTTACGGAACATCTTCTCTCTTACCTGCACTTTGATTCTTCCTGGGGCTATGAGAACGAGACAGAACATCCATTTACAGATTTCATCTGTGAGAATGACTGCCGTACGACAACCAAGTACCGCCTGAATGATGTCTCTTCAGCAATTCTCTCCACGGTCCATGAAGTGGGCCATGCCTACTATGAACATGATTGCGATCCGGCCTATGACGGCATGATCCTGTCACTCGGCATTTCTTCCGGCATGCACGAATCACAATCCAGACTCTGCGAGAACTATCTGGGAAGAACACTGCCATTCTGGAAGGCCAACTACCCGGCTTTGCAGCAGATCTTTCCGACTCAGCTGAACGGCGTGAGCGCTGAATCATTCACCAATGCCGTCAATGCGTCCAAGCCGACTCTGATCCGTACTGAAGCAGACGAACTGACATACCCGATGCATATCCTGATCCGCTATGAACTGGAGAAAGGGTTATTCAACGGCACAATTTCCACCGTTGGACTGGATCGGACCTGGAATCAGATGTATGAGAAGTACCTTGGCATCTCTTCTTCCACAGCCAGGGATGGTATCCTGCAGGATGTCCACTGGGCAGATGGCAGCTTTGGCTACTTCCCGACCTATGCACTGGGCAGTGCCTTTGCGGCGCAGTTCATGAATACGATGCGCTCCAGCATTGATGTCGATGGACTGCTTGAAAACGGCCATTATGATGAACTCATGGGCTGGCTGAAGGAACACATCCATACCTATGGCTGCCGCTATGACGCCTCTGAAGTGATGATGAAGGCGACCGGAGAAGCATTTAATCCGGATTATTATCTGGATTATCTTGAAACCAAGTACCGGAACCTGTATCATCTTGAGTATTAATAAGGGGCAGAGGAAGACAACAGATGAAAGAGCTTGAAGATCGGATCCGGAAAGAGGGAAGAGTGTTTCCCGGCAACATTCTCAAAGTAGACAGTTTCCTGAATCACCAGGTAGATATCAAACTGCTGGATGATATCGGCAATGAATTCTACCGGCTGTACAAGTTCGCCGGAGTCACCAAGATCCTGACGATTGAAGCGTCAGGTATCGCAATCGCATCGATGACGGCATACCATTTCCAGGTTCCGTTTGTCTTCGCCAAGAAGGCACATTCCGCCAATCTCGGTAAGAATGTCTATACTTCTACGGTACATTCCTATACGTACAACAAAGATTACCCAATCACCATTTCCCAGGATTACCTGAATGAGAGGGATACGGTACTGATTGTTGATGACTTCCTGGCCAACGGCAAAGCCGCAGAAGGCCTTCTGGATATCTGTAAACAGGCCGGAGCCAAAGTTGCCGGAATCGGTATCTGTGTTGAAAAGGGATTCCAGACCGGCGGAAAAGAACTGCGTGACAAAGGCGTGAGAGTCACCAGTCTTGCGATCATTGATTCCATGAGCGATCACGATCTGACCTTCCGCAGTCACGTTACCGAACAGTAAGAGAATATAAAAACGTCTGATCACTCAGGCGTTTTCATTTGGACAATCACATGACTCTTGGCTTACCGTGATAGATGATGGCAATGAAGTCCGGACCGCAGTGAGCGGCAATGACCGGTCCCAGTGTCATGGTTGTGATATTGGCATTGGCCAGCTGCGGATAGACCTTTCTGATCTCATCCCTGACGGCTTCTGCATCACTCTGGCAGTCGGAGTTGATAATGGTGATTTCTTCATCTGCAGAATAATCTGCGAGATCATCTTTCATCGTATCAATCAGGCGCTTGATGCATTTCTTTCTGCCGCGTACGGTTTCAAACGAGATCAGGCTGCCATTATTGGCAACGTAGATCAGCGGTTTGATGGAGAGCAGGGTGCCGACAATTGCGGATGCGTTGGAAAGTCTGCCGCCTCTTCTCAGCCATTTCAGATCATCGACCATGAAACGGTGAATGTATTCTTTCTTGTGGGCTTCGCCCCAGGCAATGACATCATCATAGGACATGCCGTCTTCATGACGCTGAACCAGCTGTTTGACAAACAGGTTCAGACCGCCGGTAATGCAGAAGGAATCAAGGAAGTAGATGCGCTGATTCGGATATTCTTCCTGAATCTGTCTGGCAGCCATCTGGCCGTTCTCAATGGAACTGGAGATTGCCCTGGACATATCTGTAAACAGGACATCTTTGCCGGTATCCATCAGTTTCTTGAAGAACTCATGATAGGCATAGACAGAAATTGCGGAAGTATGAGGCTGCTTGTCTGCTCTCATCATCCGGTACAGTTCTGCCCGGCTTTCCGGAGTCAGATCATCTTTGTATTCCACATCGTCAATGGTGAAGGTGTAGGGGATAAAAGGAATATGATGCTCGCTGACGTATTCAGGGGTTAAATCTGCGGTGGATGCGGTCGCGATAATGTAGTCGTTCATTAGTTTTTTGTACCTCTCTGACGTGAGATATTATACGGGCTTTTGACCATGTTTGGCAATGAACATCGGCGCCGGAATGAATACGCAAAACTGACGATGATTCATTCAACGGTATGGATTGATCCAACTTGAACGGAATTGGCACGCAGAAGATTCAAATCTGACTGTGAATCAGCCCTGACTGCAGCAGATTCCGAGACGGTTTCGCGATTCTGATTCAGCTGATGGATGATGTCTTCGCAATTCATCAGGCACAGAAAACTGAAGCCGATCATCATGGCAAGAAATCCAATTCGTACCAACGGCAGAACTCTGAAGTTGCGGATGAGCATCAAGACAGCCATGCCCAACAGCCACAGCAGGGAAAAGAATGCCAGGAAGCGACGGGGCGTTACACCATACAGATTGCTGTAGACCATCAGTTTGCCAAAGTCCAGCAGGGCAAAGGCAATGGAGCAGAGTGTCAGAACAACTGAAGAGATCTTCAGAAGATTGCCCTGTTGGTGTTCAGCATCTGTGAACTTGAACCGTACACCAAGCAGGATACCGTTGAACAGCAGGATCCGGCACAGTTCATAGAAGCCATTCACTGCATAAGAAGATGCGTCAGGTGCGGCCAGCGGTGTCTGTACGGCCTGCAGATACCCGTTGATTGAAATGACAAAGAACAGCACATACAGGGCATCCAAGATGATCAGGATAAACGCCATGGACCAGACCGGGATCAGCCGGTGCGACTGCAGCCAGGAAGCAGTGCGGGATGAATCAAAGCAGGAATGCTCCGCTTTGATACAGCCGCCGATCAGCCCGAACAGCCACATGCCAACCGGCAGTGAGAACAGGAAATAGATCCAGAAGTCACTGCTGAACAGCTGCTCAAAGAACTGACTGAATAAATCTGCGGCCTTAGCAAAGGAATGATCTGCCTGAGCCAGCTGATTGACTGCGAAGATCACGCAGCACAGTGCAGCGGCAATGGTCAGGATCACTGCAGTCAGATGTTTTCCATCCTGTTTGAAGTGTTCAAAACCATGGAACAGTGATCTGACACGCAGGAAGAAGTTCTTCCAAGGAAGAACCAGCATTCCATAGCAGAGATCCAGTCCCAGCATTCCGCCGGTTCGCTTCTGAGATAAGCCGCCGCACCTGGCCAGAACATAATAGACCGCAGTCAGATGCCACAGCAGTGCCTGCAGGATACCGAGATCCTCCAGATGATAGCCGTAGATACAGAGCGCTGCACTCTGCATCAGATACAGCACTGCCCAAAGCCCGGATTCTTTCGAACCACAGCGTTCCATCGTTCTGCACCATACTTCAATCAGTGCCATAAACATGCAGGCAAAGATCAGATAAGATGGAGCGGGAAACAGTTCCGCCAGGGGATTGAAAAACAGGACATAACGGACGTAATACCAGGCCGGCAGATACGATACCATGGCCGCAATGAAAAACACTTTTTCAAGCTTGTTTGATTTCATGATGATTGATTTCCTTTCAGGATTCAGTGATCCAATGGTTCATCGGTATATTCCAGCAGATCGCCAGGCTGACAGTCCAGCTCCCTGCACAGTGCTTCCAGTGTGGAGAAACGGATTGCCCTGGCTTTGTTGTTTTTCAGGATGGAGAGATTGGCGGGAGTGATATCAACGCGCTCTGCCAGTTCGCCGGCACTGATATTCCGCTTTGCCATCATGACATTCAGATTGACTTTGATTGACATGAGCGGCCTCCTAGATGGTCAGGTCCAGCTCGTCTTTCATGGCGAGCGCCCTGGCAAATGCACTTTCTACAATTCTGACGATCAGCATCATGAACCATGCGGCAATTGTGATCACCAGCAGCCACCTGGTGTAGAGAATTGCGATCAGAAGTGTCAGTGCGCCTCCGGCAAGACAGCACTGGCTGATGATCTGCAGTGCCTTGATGTTTTCGGCTGTAAACAGCATGCCGGTTTCAATCCGTTTCAGGAAACGGTACATGGTAACCAGCATGATCAGCAATGCGGCTGCACAGCAATAGCCAAGGATCAGAATGATGACAAAGCGGTGCTGATCCAGAAAGGTAATATTGGTGGAATGGACAGCCGGAAGAATTGCTTTTTCAAACTGCACTCCGAAGATACACATCAGAATGGAAACCATCAGGAATACAAGAACCAGAATACGGGTGATGCGGACTCTTTTTTGATCGGCTGTCATGTACAGTGCCTCTCTTTCACAGACAAGATAGCACGCATATAATTGAAAATCAATATAAATATATCGAAAAACGATAATTATTGAATGACAGGCATCAGATAAAAAAACGGTTTCTTCCCGTTTGAGAAGAAACCGCTGTGTTCAAAATCCCCGCTGATCGAAGTTCATGGCCGCCAGTGTTTCCTGCTTGAAGTCATCATAACGGTCCTGTTTGATTGCGGCTCTTGCGTCTTCCATCAGTCTGATCAGATAGCGCAGATTGTGGATGGACATCAGTCTGGTACCGAAGCCTTCATCGGTGCGGAACAGATGATGCAGATACGCTTTGGTATAGTTTCTGCAGCAGTAGCAGTCACACTGCGGATCCAGAGTTGTAAAGTCTTCCGCGTACATGGCCTTGCGGATATTGATCCGGCCCTGGCTGGTCATCAGGGTGCCGTGTCTTGCAATCCGAGTTGGCAGTACACAGTCGCACATGTCAATGTTCATGGAGACTGCTTCCAACAGATCATTCACTGCCCCGACGCCCATCAGGTATCTTGGCTTATCGAGCGGCAGCTTTTCCTGGGACCATTTCACCATGCGGTACATGGTCTCTTTATCTTCACCGACAGAAGTTCCGCCGATGGAGTAGCCATCAAAGTCCATCTCAACCAGTTTCTCTGCACAGTAGTCTCGAAGATCTTCATGATCGCCGCCCTGTACAATACCGAACAGTGCCTGTTCATCAGGTCTTGTGTTGGCAGCCTTGCCGCGTTCTGCCCAGCGCAGTGTCCGCTGCATGGATTTCTCTGCATATTCTCTTGTTGCAGGATAGGGAATGCACTCATCAAAGGACATCATGATATCTGCCCCGATCTTGTTCTGGATCTGGATACTCTTTTCCGGTGAGAGAAACAGCATGTCGCCGTTCAGGGTATTGCGGAAGGTGACGCCTTCCTCCTTGATCTTACGCATATCGGCCAGTGAGAATACCTGGAATCCGCCGGAGTCTGTCAGCATCGGTCCTTTATAGTTCATGAACTTCTGGACACCGCCTGCTTTGGCAACGATATCTTCTCCCGGCCTCAGCCAGAGATGATAGGTATTGGCCAGCACAACGCCGGCATGCATGTCATAGAGTTCTTCCGGTGAGACAAATTTGACAGTGGCCTGGGTGCCTACCGGCATGAACATCGGAGTTTCAACATCGCCATGCGGGGTATGGAGAATTCCGGTGCGGGCGCCGGACTGTTTGCATACATGAGTGACTTCAAAGGAGATTGGTTTGGACATAGGACCTCATTTCTTTCGACAACAGTATATCAGAAAGCGGAAAGAGTTGGCCCGGGTGCTATAATTTTGGCATGAGATCACAGATGATAAAGATCCGGAATCTGCCGGAACTGGGCGCTCTGGTCAAGACGATCCATGTCAAACCGATTCCCCAGCTATTGGCCATGATGTGCATCGGTGTAGGCTGTCTGTTCTGGAACAGTGTTTCAGCCGGCATCGGGGTCTGCCTGATTACCCTGGCAGTGTTTTCCATCTGGCTTCTGCCGGACCGTGTACTGGTGCAGTGCACACCGCAGTACCTGGTGCTCTACAATTCCAATGACCGCACTGACTGTGCGCTGATCTACTGGGAGGATATCGTGCAGTGGCAGTATGAGTGGCACGCTTCCTCAGATCTGCTGGTCATCAAACTGGTGGACGGTTCATCGCAGTCCATTGAAATGTATTCCAAGCGCAGTATTGCAAAGTTCTTGTATGAGTTTGCGCCAGGCAAGGAAGTCAAGAACAACCGGATCAAGGAGGAACAGCAGGCATGAAACTGGTTGATCCAGAACGTGTAAAACAATGCCGTGACAGTATGATCACGGAACGGGAATATGACGATATGTCGATGATCTTCACGATGTTCGCTGACAGCACCAGGCTGAAGATCATGAATGCACTGTTTACCAACGAACTGTGTGTATCAGATCTTGCAGCGCTGCTGGAGATGTCCCATTCAGCAGTCAGCCATCAGCTGGCAAGTCTCAAAAAGACCAAACTCGTATGCACGCATAAGAAGGGCAAGCTGGTTTATTACTCCATGGCAGATGAACATATCAAGAACATCTACCGGATGGCGTTTGAACATATCTCGGAACGCGACTGATGCGGAATATCACGGCAATTGACTTTGAGACTGCCAACAGCAGTCCGGCCAGTGTATGCGCAGTCGGCATTGCGACAATGGAAGACGGCTGTGTGGAGGAAAAGTACTATTCCCTGATCCGGCCGGAAGATGATGTTTTTTCCTTTTCACCGTTCAATATCAAAGTGCATGGCATTCATCCAAATCAGGTGCTGGATGCGCCGGAGTTTTCAGAAGTCTACCGGGATATTTCCAGATATCTGACAGACAGTCTGGTCGTTGCCCATAATGCGAGGTTTGACATGGGGTGTCTGAAAGCCACCTGCATCAACTGCGGGATTGAAGTGCCGCAGCTGGATTACTTTGATACGGTGGAACTGTCCAGAAGGGTATTTCCGGATATGGCCCATCACCGGCTTGATGATATGTGCACGAAACTGAACATTGAACTGAATCATCACCATGCCGGCAGCGATGCCTATGGCTGTCTGATGATTGTGGCAGACATCATGACGATGTCGGGCATCTACGATATTGATGCTCTGCTGGAGCAGTGCCATATCCGTCAATATAAGCTGCAGAAAGATGCGCAGACACAGCGCCGATACTATTAGAAAGAAAGAGGAATTGAACAATATGCTGAAGTGCAGAGAATGCAGAGACTGCAATGGAATTGCCTGCCGGGGAGAAATTCCGGGACTTGGCGGAAAAGGAACCGGCCGCAGCTTTATCCATAACCGGGAAGCGATGGAGCGGGTGCTCATCAACATGGATGTATGTGCAGATCCCGGAACGATTTCCACTGCCTGCAGGTTTCTGGGCAGTGAACTGTCCATGCCGATTTTCAGCGCACCGGTCGCCGGTATCAAGAATAACTACGGCTATGATATCAGTGAGTACGACTATTCCTGCATGGTGCTGGATGCCTGTGAGAAGAGTGGGATCCTGGGCTTCACCGGTGATGGCATTGATCTTGAGAACCTGTTTGCCAAGCCTGCCCAGGCAGTCAATGACCACCATGGCCGGG
>JAKVJO010000074.1 GCA_022486935.1 Solobacterium sp.
CAACATGACAATCAATAATTTCAGAATCCTTGTCAACGATGTCCAATAATTCTGTGATACTATTCGATGTGGGTATATATATCCCTTCTTTCCATATTCGATCTAGACAATCACTATGGTAGAAGAAGAACAGGAAGGTGATCACAGCACATGCTATGAAAACTTTCCTGTTTCTTTCATTTCTTGATAAAACTCAGACCCCAGTTGTTGACCCCAGAACTTGACCCCAGTTAACTGGACCCCAAGTAAGTTTGGTTATCCCGGAGGAGATGTTTTATTAATCGACAAACTTCATGTCTGCTTTGTATTCCGGTGATACAGAAGAAACGATCGGCTGGAAGATCTCCCAGGTTGACAGCTTGGCATATTTATCTGCCAGTGTGGTGTAGGTCTCTTCATTGAATGTGTCGGTCATTGTATTGATCACAGACTGCTCCAGCTGATTCTGCTCTTCAGCAGTGAGTTCAATGTCACCGAATGCCAAGAGACCTTTGGACGTATCTTCAAATTCTGTCTTGGAAAGATCCGGAGTGACATACTGAAGCACGGCATGGGGAATCAGAATCGTGACCGTCTTGGTATCATCATCAACCGTGATGTGATACTGATCGATATTCTGCAGATCAACGGTATAGACACCGGTCGCATAATAAGTCACATCTTTGTACATGGAGAAGATACTCAGGTTGGCAAGCCCGGCCTGTGTGAATGTGGTAGTCTCATGCAGGTCCTGTTCCATGACAACCAGCTGTTTCTGCTTGGTAGCCTTGCCGGCAACGGCATCTTTGAAGTCTGCAGCAGTATAGCCCAGGATTCCATTGTCTTCGAGAATGACATCATGAGACTCAGCCGGCTCTTCGACAGCAGTGACTTCCGGTTTCTTTTGATTGTTTGAAATCAGTTTGGGCCCGCAGAAACCGATGATCAAACCGGTGGCTAAACCGATTCCCAAACCTTTCCAAAGACCCTTTGTGTGTTCTTTCATCCTTTATTCTCCCTCTGAGTTGGAATGCAATTATTCGAACTGTCCGTGAAGCAGGGCAGTGTGATTCCCGTATGCTTTCGTGCCGCGGGCGATGACAGTGTCCAGTGTCATGTCGCTGTTCAACAGCAGCAGATCAGCGTCTGCGCCAGCACTGATGTGTCCTTTATGATCGGACTGCTGCAGGACATGAGCCGGATTGGCCGTGAATGGCTTGAGTGCCGTTTCCAGCGGGATGTGCTTTTCCAATACCAGCTTTGCCAGGGTATTGAGCAGTCCATCCGGGATACCGTAGGTCATGCCGATCAGTTCTTTCTGTTCATTGAACTTCGGCATTGATCCATAGGCATCTGTGGTGACCGTAACCTGATCTTCAAATCCAGCCTGGAAGATGTGCTCCAGCTGATCGGCAGTTTCCCTGCAGTGTGCTGCATCTTCACCGGCAGTGATATCAATTGTGCCGCCGCGTTTCTGGAATTCGATGCCCTGATCAAGCAGCTGTGCTGTTCTTCCCATATGCGTTGGCTGGAAGATCTGAACCGGGATATCGGAATGATCCAGTGCATAGAACAGCGGGTCCAGCATGCCGGCTCCGCTTCCCATGTGAATGGTGACATAGCCAGGTTTGCCTGCCAGCAATCCGCCCCGTCTTGCATTGGCTGCCAGATGAATCAATTCTTCGCCGTTGATTGCCGAACTGCGATGGTCTGACATGGCTGTTTTGACACCGACGACCAGATCCATCAGCATGATGTCTTTCTCCACACTGTCGAAGAAGGTGACAGGCGGATAGCCATAGGAACCGGTCAGGATATAAGCAGTTATGCCATCATGATTGAAAGCACGCGCTTTTTCAATGAGGCTGGTCAGGTTCCGTGAGATACCGTCCGTTCCAAGCAGGCCGACAACGGTTGTAACACCGCATGACAGCAGGGTCTTCAGGGAAGCTTCCGGTGTCTTCAGCCAGGGGCCGCCTTCGCCTCCGCCGCCGATGATGTGCTCATGAAGATCAATGAAGCCCGGGATCATGAGTTTGTGATCCGCCTGAATCACTTGAAGGCCATCGATGGGATCACTGAGTTCAATGTGATCCTGAATGGAGAGAATCTTTTCTCCTTCGATCAGGACGTCTTTGATGCCAAGATGCTCCGGTGCATAAAGATCTGCCTGTTTCATCAGCAGCATACCTGTATCCTCCTTGACTGTGGATTACTGTAATAGGAAAAAGCGGCACTGTTCATGCCGTTGAATTGAACGATTATTTCTTGTTTTCAAGCTGATCTGCGAACTTCTTGATCTTGGAAAAGGTCTCTACACTCAGATCATGCTCGACCTTGCAGGCATCTTCCTGGGCAGTCTTCGGGCTGACTCCGAGATGGATGAACAGACTGCTTAAAATCCGATGGCGCTCATAGATGCGCTCGGCGATTTTTCTCCCCGGCGGCAGCAGGGTAATGACACCGGATGGATCCATATTGATATATCCGTTTTCACGGAGCTTCTTCATGGCAATGGAAACAGAGGCCTTGGAATATTCTTTCTCGGCCGCAATATCAACAGAGTGTACAACTCCCTTGCGCTCCTGAATCATCAGGATTGTCTCCAGATAGTCTTCAGCTGATTCATATATCTGCATGAATGCTCACCTCCTGTGATGAGACAGAACAATCTTCTTAATGCTTATATTAATGGATTGGAAGATAAAAGAAAAGGTATACGCATTTCTTTTGTTCATAACTCCGGACAGGGCAATGAGGGCATGCTAGAATAAGGTTGGTGATAAGAGAATGAAGAAAATACTATTATACGGAATTGATGATGCGACAGCAGATGTTTATCAGAATATCGCGGAATCACACGACATTGAAATGGATATTGTCGGGGATGACGCACTGGATGCGACGGTTGGCAAACTGTTTGAAATCAGTGATGATCTTGATACAAGAGCTGCGACATTCCCGGATCAGTACATGATTTTTCAGGAGGTCGAAGTACCGGAACTGCTGAGACTGCTCAAGGAGTTCAAGGCGGCCGGCAAAGAGTATGAAGGCATCAAGGTCATGCGCACCAAAACCAATGAGACCTGGGCACTGCGCCACCTGCTGACAGAAGCTGCCAAAGAGCAGGCACTTTCCAAAAAAGTGATTATCCTGCAGGAGCTGGTCAAATCATGCAACAGCCTGGATATGACCCAGATGGATCCCAAAGACCGGCAGGACTTCAAAGAAGCGCTGATGACAGCGTTCATGTTTTTACAGCAGGGGCAGTACACGGAAGAACAGCTGGATCATGTCACTTCCGCTCTGACTGACGGGCTGAAAAAAGCCAAGAAGATGTATAACTGAAAACCGATTTACAGGAGCTTTTTACAATGCTATGATTTCTCTTCCAGACACGAGGTATTTCATGAGCAAAATCTGTGTATTTGGCGGTGCCAATGTTGATATCTGCGGTTCCAGTATCAAACCGCTGCGAAACTATGATTCCAATCCGGGAACGATTGAAATCCGTTTTGGCGGTGTCGGACGGAATATTGCACAGATCTGTGCCATGCTGAAACAGCGGGTGCAGCTTGTTACCTGCTTTTCTGATGATTCTTATGGAAGAGAATTGAAGAGGGATTGCGAAGCACTTGGCATGGACTGCTCCAAAGCGGTCATTGTCAAGGATCTGCCCAGTTCCATCTATATTGCAATTCTGGATGACAACCGGGATATGAAGATTGCCATGAGTGATATGCGGATCCTGAGAAATCTGGATCAAACGGCAATTGATGAAGCACTGAAAGACATCCATCCGGATGACATGATCATCCTGGATGCCAACCTCAGTGAAGAGACACTGACTTATATCGCATCCCACGCACTGTGTGCGACGGCAGCTGACCCGGTCAGCGCCAACAAGGCAAAGCGGCTGGAGCCGATCCTGAAGCAGCTGACGGTATTCAAACCGAATCAGTATGAAGCCCAGGAACTGACCGGTATCTGGATCAAGGATGATCAGACTGCTGTTGATTCCCTGAACTGGTTTCTGGATCATGGCGTACAGGAGATCATCATCTCCATGGCCGACCGCGGGATCCTGCTTGGCACAAAAGACCAGAAAGTCTGGCTGACACATCGTACGATCAAACTGGACAATGCGACCGGCGGCGGTGATACATTCATGGGTGCCTATCTTGCCCAGCGGCTGGAACAGGCAAGCCCGCTTCAGGCAGCGGAATATGCAGCAGCTGCAGCGGTCATTACGATTGAAGATAACGCAGTCCAGAGAAGAAGTCTGACAGATGAAACAATCCGTTCAAGGATTGGCGAGATGAAAATAAAGGAGAGAGTATTATGAATCTGAGAGTCAGAGAAGATGTTGCAGAAGCACTGAAACAGGGAAAGCCGGTCATTGCACTGGAATCCACCATCATTTCCCACGGCATGCCTTATCCGAAGAACGTCGAGACAGCCAACCATGTAGAGCAGATCATCCGTGACCATGGAGCAATCCCGGCTACCGTTGGACTGATTGACGGTGTTGGCGTTGTCGGCCTGACTCCGGAAGAGATTGAGGAAATGGGCAAGCGCGGCATGAGCATTCCGAAAGTGTCCAGACGCGATCTGCCGGTCATCATGGCAGAGAAGTCCTGGGGTGCAACCACCGTTGCGACAACGATGATTCTTGCGGCAAAGGCCGGTGTACAGTTCTTTGTGACCGGCGGCATCGGCGGCGTTCACCGCGGTGCTTCCGAGACCTTTGACGTTTCAGCAGACCTGGAAGAACTTGCACGTACCAACGTGACAGTCATCTGTGCCGGTGCCAAGGCAATCCTGGATCTTCCGAAGACCCTCGAAGTGCTGGAAACCAAGGGCGTACCGGTGCTTGGCTATCAGACCAAAGAACTGCCGGCATTCTATACCCGCACCAGCGGACTCAATGTCGACTATGCAATCAAGGATCCAAAAGATGCTGCAGAGATTGTCAAGGCAAAGAGAGACTTCGGACTGGATGGCGGCATCCTGATCACCAACCCGATTCCGGAAGAGTATTCCATGGATCCGGAAATGATCAACAAGGCAATCGATGAAGCGGTCAAAGATATGGATGAGCAGGGCATCCACGGCAAGCAGTGCACACCGTTTTTGCTGGCGAAGATTGTTGAGATCACCGGCGGAAGCTCCCTCGATGCAAACATTCATCTGGTATACAATAATGCAGCAGTCGGTTCAGAGATTGCCAAAGAATACAGCAAACTGAAATAAGGAACAGTGACTATGGGGAAAGATACCTTAACTGAGGCATACACCAAAGATGACCTCGTCAATGCACTTCGCAAACTGGGAGTAGGTCCGGGACAGATCCTGGAAGTACACTCCTCCCTTTCAACGTTCGGTTATCTCATCGGCGGCGCAAGAACCGTTGTGGATGCACTGATGGAGATTGCCCAGGATGGCGGCACGATTATCATGCCGACCCAGACCGGCAATAACAGTGAGCCTTCAGCGTGGTGCAATCCGCCGATCAGTCCGGATCTCTGGCAGAAGGTAAGGGACAATGAGCCTGCCTACAACCCGGAGCGTACCGATCTTTCCGGCATGGGAGAAGTCGTTGAAAACTTCCGCCACCGGCCGGGTGTCGTATTCTCCAATCATCCCAGTGTTTCCTATGCGGCCTGGGGCAGATATGCAAAGCTGCTGTGCAACCGGCAGTCGCTGCATTTTCCGCTCTCGGAAGAATCACCGGCCGCAAGACTCTATGAACTGAAGGGCTTTGTGCTGATGCTTGGCACCAAGATGGATTCGGTAACGTGCATGCACCTGGCGGAGTACCGCTCAGACTGCCGGCCGATTGTGATCCAGGGCGCCAGTGTCAATGAAGACGGCAAGCGGGTATGGAAGAAATACCTGGATCTCGACATTGACAGTTCTGACTTTGGCAAAGTACTGCCGGCCATGCAGAAAAAAGGCCTGGTCAGGGAATCCAAACTCGGCGGCTGTGAAATCCGCTTCTTCCCGGCCAATGCCGCAATTGATGAAGCTACTTCCTATTTTGAAAAAACTGTGGTTTACGATCTATACCGATAAGTTCCAGGAATGCTGCCTGAACGCAGAGGCGATGTCTTCTGCAGCCTGCAGCATTTCTTTTTTCATTGTTTCATTGAAGTAGGCCTTAACCGGTGCATCGAGATCAATCTCGGCTATGACCTGGTCATTCAGGATGACGGGTACACACAGTTCACTGCGGCTGGCACAGTCACAGGCGATGTGGTCTTTGACAGCCAGTACATCATCTACCAGCTGCGGCTGTTTCGTCCGGTATGTCAATCCGCATACACCTTTCTCAAAGGGGATATGCGTGCATGCCGGTCTGCCCTGGAAGGGGCCGAGTACCAGCTCATTGTGTCTGACCAGATAAAAGCCTGCCCAGTTCAATCCTTCATAAGACTGATTGATACAGGCGCTGACATTTGCCAGTGCAGCAGTCATGTCGCTTTCTTCGAGAAGTCCGCGGATCATTTCATTCGTTGCGTTCATATAGGTATTGTAACATGCATGAATCGGTATATAATAAGCACCGTGAACAGGGGTGCTCCAACAGAGCTGAGAAGAAACCCTTATCACCTGATCTAGGTAAGACTAGCGTAGGGAGTTCGTGTTGGACTATCCTTACGCCTTCTGAAAACGGAGGTGTATTTTTTATGAAATCAAGCAGCAGGATCAGACTTCTAACCTACATGGCATTATTCATTGCCCTCTATGTTGTACTGGAGTATGCGGGAATGTTCATTCCATTCCTTCAGATGCCCCAGGGCGGTTCCATTGAGCTTTACTGGATCCCGGTATTTGTAGCATCCTACATGCTGGGCTGGCAGTATGGCGTAATCGTTGCGGTTGTCTCCTGGGTGGTATCCTTCATCCTGGGAATCCCAATGTATTTCGTCAAACCGATGCAGATCCTTCTGGACTACATCGCACCGCTGGTTGTATGCGGTCTGGCTTCACTGTACTTCAAAGGCAAGTACAAGTACTATGTCGGCGTCACCATCGCCATGGTGCTGAAGTATGTGTCTCAGGTACTGTCCGGAGTGTATTACTGGCCGCCGGAGGATTCCGTTGCCGGCAGTTCAGCAGCCTGGATTTATTCCCTTGGCTACAATGCATGGTATAACCTGGCAACGCTGGTTGTATGCATCATTCTGGTGCCGCTGCTCATGAAGCGGCTGGAAAAAACCAATCTCAAAATTGACTGATTTATTGACTGGCATCCTTCAGCTCGGGATGTCTTTCTTTTTGGCAATTGCGCAATGTACATCAAGTTAGTACAATAAAACCGGAAAAAAGAAAGGTGCGGGGAAAATGGATACTCTGCCAAAGGCAGGAACTGAAGTCTATATTCAGAGTTATAAACATGATGGATCCCTCCACCGGACCTGGTGCAAGGGCTTTGTACTCTCTGCTGATGAGAACCAGATTGTTGCAGTTACCAACAAGGCGTGGGTCATTGAATCCAACGGCCGCCGCTGGTTTACAAGAGAGCCGGCTGTCTGTTTCTTCTGGGCACACCGCTGGTTCAATGTCATCTCGATGATCCGCAAGACCGGTGTCTATTATTACTGCAATCTCGCTTCTCCGAGCCTCTATGACGGCGAAGCAATCAAAAATATCGATTATGACCTGGATGTCAAATTATATCCGGACCGTTCCTATCAGATTCTTGATGAGAATGAATATGCGGCCCATGCCAAAGAGATGCACTATCCCAAAGAAGTCATGGAAATTGTCGAACGGGAAATGCAGCAGCTGCTCGGCATGATGGAACGGGAAGAAGATCCCTTTAATGAGGCATGCATCTACAGGTATTACCAGCAGTACCAGGAAATGAATCAGAATAACGGAAGGGTAGAATGACAGAACAGAACAGATATCCGGAAGTAGTCATCTCAAAGCAGGGCGAGGAGTTTCTTGAACGCGGTCAGAACTGGATGTACCAGAATAATCTGGTACATGCGGATGATGAATGTACAGACGGCGGTATCGTCACGCTGGTGGATGAACAGAAACACTACATCGGTACAGGATTCTATTCCCCAGTCAGCCATATTACAGTCCGCCTGCTGACCAGAAACAAAGAGGATGTCATCGACAGTGCATTCTTTCAAAGAAGAATCCAGTCAGCCTGTGAATTCCGTAAGACAACCAATTTCGATAATCTTTCCAACTGCCGTCTGATCTTCGGTGAAGCAGATCTCTTACCTGGGCTGACCGTTGACCGTTATAACGACATACTGGTATCCCAGATCAGCTGCAATGGCATGGAACAGATCAAAGATGAGATCTACAGCCAGTTATTGGAAGTATTGAAGAAGGATGGACAGGATATCAAAGGAATCTATGAGCGCAATGATATCAAGGTCCGTGATAAAGAAGGATTGAAGGAATATAAAGGATTCTGGAAGAACGCAGACCTTCCGACTCAGCTTATCATCAATGAGAATGGCATCCGGCTGAATGTAGATATTGAAAACGGCCAGAAGACCGGCTACTTCCTGGATCAGAAGTCCAATCGTGTGCTGCTGAGAAATATGGCGCATGGAAAGACCGTACTGGATTGCTTTACACACACCGGCGGATTTGCGCTGAATGCGGCCTATGGCAACGCTTCAGCAGTCACGGCAGTCGATGTATCGGAAACGGCACTGGAAGAAGGCAGGAAGAATGCAGAACTGAATCATCTGGAAGACAGGATTCAGTTTGTGCAGGCAGATGTCTTCGAGTACCTTGATCAATGCAAAGAAGGACAGTTTGATATCATCGTTCTGGATCCGCCGGCATTCACGAAGTCGCGCCGGACAATTGACCATGCCTATCAGGGATATAAACGGATCAATGAGAAGGCAATGGGCTTATTGAAGAACGGCGGATATCTGATTACCTGCAGCTGCTCGAGATTCATGGAGATCCCCATGTTTGAACAGATGCTGAAAGATTCCGCACAGTCCAGCGGGGTGCTGCTGAAACAGGTATCGGTTACCCAGCAGAACAGCGACCATCCTATCTTATGGACGATGGATGAAACGTCCTATCTGAAGTTCTATATCTTCCAGATCCTGAAGGCATAACGAATGATCCGGTGAAAGCCGGGTCTTTTTCGTAACCGGTTTGTGATAAATGAACGGAAATCCGTGAAGTTTTCCGGCTTTTGCAGATCCTCAAAAAATGGCAAAAAAATAATGCTCAAATTTCAATGAAAGTCCCTTTCCATCGAAACTCCCTCTAAAATAGAGGATTCTG
>JAKVJO010000075.1 GCA_022486935.1 Solobacterium sp.
ACTGCTGAGTCAGGTATTCACGCAGTTTCTGAATATTCCTGTCTCGTTTTCGGTATTCTATTTCATCCTGAATGCCATCACGACCATTGTGGTCTGGAAGAAGATCGGCCATAAGTTCATTATCTATTCCGTACTCTGGTACACGCTGACTTCCATCTTCACCTCGGTATTTCCGGAAGTCTCCATTACCAATGATGAGCTGCTGCTGGCAGTGTTCGGCGGTCTTCTGAATGGCCTGGCAGTCGGTCTTGCACTGCGCAACAATGCCAGTTCCGGCGGCACCGACTTCATTGCGATCTATCTTTCCATGAAGTACAACATGCCGACCTGGAATTATGTACTAGGTGCCAATGCAGTCGTTCTGGTCATTGCCGGACTGCTGTTTGGCTGGAACCGGGCACTGTATTCCATCATCTTCCAGTTTGTATCAACGCAAGTGGTCAATACGATGCATCAGCGCTATAAACTGACCAGAGTTGATGTCGTCACCAATATGCCGGATGAAATCTGTCAGGCTGTGTTCAAGACCTGCCGTCATGGCATTACCAAACTGCAGTGTGAAGGCGGCTATACCGATAAATCCCACTGGCTGCTGTTGATGACCATCAATACCTATCAGTTGAAAGAAGTCGTTGATACCGTGCATCAGGCAGATCCCCATGCATTTGTGACCTTGAGCAGCGTGGAGCGGATCATCGGAAATTATTATCAGAAGCCGTTGGAATAACTGTTCAGCTGCATTGACTCCAGCCTGAACAAGCGGCTACAATGTTTGAAGAAGTACAGGCAGTTCGATGGGAGGTGGTTTTCATGGAAGCGGGCAGTCAAATACCTTTGTGCACCAACATGAAAACTGAATCTGAAGGAGAACTGTCATGGAAGAGAAGAATATTCAGACACTCGCGGAGTTCCGCGAACTTTTAAGCACCCGTCAGTATACTGCACTGCGCACCCTGGCAAACAACATGAACGAGTCCGATCTCGCCGAAATCATGGAAGGCATGGAAGATGAAGACATGCTCAAAATGTTCCGGCTTTTCCCAAAGGAACTGGCTGCAGATGTCTTTTCCCAGCTGGAGCCGGACAGCCAGCAGTACATCATCAGCTCGCTTTCCGAAAAAGAAGCGGGACTCATCATTGACCACCTGGATTCTGACGACGCGGCAGACCTGTTGGAAGAGATGCCGGCCAATGTGGTCAGTAAAATCCTCGCCAATGCAAGACCCGATACCCGTCAGGATATCAACCATCTTCTGAGATATGAAGATGACTCAGCCGGATCTGTCATGACCGTTGAATTTGTGGATCTCAAAGAGACCATGACGGTAACAGATGCCCTGGGCCGGATCCGTCAGCTGGGCAAAGACTGCGCTACAGCAGATGAATGTTACGTACTGGATGCCAAGCGTAAGCTGATCGGTTTGATTTCCCTGAGACATCTGGTATTGAGACAGCCGCAGGAAATCATTCACGATATCATGAATACCGATGTCATTTCCTGTACGACGTCAACGGATGAAGAGAAGGTAGCCAATCTCTTCAAGAAGTATGACCTGACCGCCATGCCGGTCGTGGACAATGAGACCCGAATGGTCGGTATCATCACCGTCGATGATGTCATGGACATCATGGAAAAAGAGACGACCGAAGACATGGAAAAGATGGCTGCCATCATTCCAAGTGACAAGTCGTATCTGAAAACAGGAGTCATTGAAACCTGGAAGAAGCGGTTTCCCTGGCTGCTGTTACTGATGATCTCTGCTACTTTTACCGGCAAGATCATCACCAGTTATGAAGATGCCCTGAGTAAGTTTGTGGTATTGACTGCCTACATCCCGATGCTGATGGATACCGGCGGAAATGCCGGAAGCCAGGCATCAACCGAGGTTGTCCGGGCACTGTCACTGGATCAGATCGGATTCCGTGACTTCTTCAAAATTGTCTTCAAGGAAATGCGGGTCGGTCTGCTCTGCGGAGTTACCCTGGCCGGAGCCAATTTTCTGAAGTGCATCTGGATTGACGGGGTAACCCCGACGATTGCCGCGATTGTCTGTCTCACCATCATCTGTGCCATTGTGATCTCCAAGATAGCTGCCAGCGCACTGACCATGGCAGTGGATCGGGTACACCTGGATCCGGCGGTCGTCGCTTCCCCGATGCTGACAACGGTGATCGATGCAGTATCCCTGATGATTTATTTCCTCATTGCCACTGCAATGCTGGGAATTTAAAGTTCCAGTATTGACGTTTATGTTAGAATAATTCAGTAAGAAAAACCGCAGGAGGCCACAGAAAAATGATTGTGATTTATACTTCACCGGGATGTGCCAGCTGCCGTAAAGTCAAGCAATGGCTGAAGGACAGAAATCTTCCCTATGTCGAAAAAAATATCTTCAAAGTGCTGCTGAATGACAGTGAAATCAAGCATCTTCTGATGCGCAGCGAAAACGGAACGGACGATATCATCTCCAAACGTTCCAAAGTCATTCAGGACAGCGGAATCGATATTGATTCCATGAAGACAGATGAACTCATTGAGTTCGTCAAAGATAATCCTAGCGTACTGAAACGCCCGATTATCCTGAATGAGAAGAGTTTCCAGGTTGGCTATGATGCCGAGGAAATCGGGGTATTTGTACCGGAAGAACTCAGACGTCTTGCCGATCACAGCTGCGATGATTCCTGTGCCAATTTCGAAGGATGCGGCAAGGTCAGGGCAGACGGTTCAAAAGAAGAATGCGGAAAGGAATAAGGCCGGCGGTCTTATTCCTTCTTTGGAAAAGAGGGTATCATGGGCAAAGTACTGGTAGGGCTGTCCGGCGGTGTCGACAGTGCAATAGCAGCGTATTTACTGAAAGAAGCAGGGTATGATGTCACCTGCGCTTTTATGCGCAACTGGGACTCATTGACCAATGATGATATTCTCGGCAATCCGACCATTGATGATCCGGTATGTTCACAGGAACAGGACTGGGCGGATGCCAAAAGTGTTGCTGATTCCCTCGGGCTTGAACTGCTCAGGGTTGACTTCATCAGGGAATACTGGGATGAAGTCTTCCAGCGGTTTCTTTCCGACTATAAACTCGGCAGGACACCGAATCCGGATATTCTCTGCAATAAGTACATCAAGTTTGACAGCTTCATGAAGTTTGCCGAGGAGAAGGGCTTTGCTACTGTGGCAACCGGCCATTATGCAAAAATGGGCCATCGGGAAGACGGCACTGCATTACTGATGAAAGCAGATGACCGTAACAAGGATCAGTCCTACTTTCTGGCCCAGATCAGACGCAGCGTACTGGATCATGTACTGTTCCCGCTTGGCGACATCGATAAACCCCAGGTCAGAAAGATCGCAGAACAGCTGAATCTTTCCATCGCAAAGAAGAAAGACTCCACCGGTATCTGCTTTATCGGTGAGCGCAACTTCCGGCAGTTTCTGAGCAACTATCTGCCGATGAAACCCGGCAATATGTTTGATATCGCCGACGGCAGACTGGTCGGTAAGCATAAAGGCGTTCTGTACTACACAGTAGGACAGCGCAAGGGTCTCGATATCGGCGGCACCGGTCCGTATTATGTCATCGGCAAAGATGTCGTCAAGAATGAACTGTATCTGACCGATGAAGCACATCAGGAGTGGCTGTATTCTGATCAGTGCCTGGTCAGCGGATTCAATCAGCTGGCAGATTTCAGCGCCCCGTTGAAGTGCCATGCCAAGTTCCGCTACCGCCAGGAAGATAATGAAGTTGAGATCACACAGGTTTCTGAAGATCAGTATCTGGTATCCTATCCGGAAACGATCCGCAGTGTTACGCCTGGTCAGCAGGCCGTATTCTATCTGGATGATGTGGTACTTGGAGGCGGAACGATTGATGCCGTCTACCGCAATGGCAAAGACCTGATGAAGACCATTGATGAGCAGGCGGATTCGTTCCATGGATGAACTGGTGCAGCTGACTGGCAAACCAGTCTATCTCGTCTACCGGAATGAGCAGACATTCTATACCGTCATGAAATTCAAACTGCTGGATGATACAGAAAAAGTCATTACTGTCACCGGCATGATGCCAAGTGTGGAAACCGATGTGGTCTATCAGCTTACTGGCCACTATACTGAGCATCCGCGCTATGGCATGCAGTTTGCGATCGCCTCCTACTCCAGACCGTTACCGGATGAACAGGAAGGGGTGATCCGCTATCTTTCCGGGATTCAGTTTCCCGGTATCGGCAAGCGCACCGCGCAGAAAATCGTGAACTATCTGGGCGATGACTGCCTGGTAAAAATCAAAGAAGACAGCAGTATCCTGCATAGCGTACCGGATCTTTCCGAAAATCATATCCGGATCATTGAAGATGGATTGAAACAGGAAGATGATGGCATGGAGGAACTGGTGCAGTTTCTGAACGTGCACGGCATTGGCATGCGCAACCTGATCCGTCTGAACCGTGCCTATGGCACTGAGGCACTCGTCAAACTGAAAGAGAACCCTTACCGGGTCATTGATGAATGCGACGGCTTCGGCTTCAAAACAGCAGATAAGATTGCCATGAATCTTGGCTTTCAGCAGGATGATGAGCGAAGACTCTATGCCTATCTTGTTTCACTGTGCATGGATCTTTGCATGGCTAATGGCGACAGCTGGGTAGAAGATGCTGCGCTCGAGACAAGATTTGAAAAGAATACTGCGGGAATTGACTGTGACTATGAGCAGCTGAAGAATGAAGCACTGATGAACCGCAGGCTGGTACAGGAAGCCAACCGTATCTATCCGGTTACCCAATATGATGCTGAAGATACAATCAGTACCTTCCTGGCAAGATTCCCAATGGAAGAACTGGATCCGGTTGATGATGGGATCCTGCAGGATTACCTGCATCGTCTGGAAGATGATCTGGCCATTACCTATGATGAAGTTCAGGTTGAAGCAATCAATTCCTTCTTCCACAATCCATTTCTGATTGTGACCGGCGGTCCCGGCACCGGCAAGACAACGGTTGTCCGGGCCATGGTATCGTTATTCAGACTGATGTATCCAGGCACGACAGTATACTGTGCAGCGCCAACCGGACGGGCAGCCAAGCGTCTTGCAGAACTGACTGACACTCCGGCATATACGATCCATTCCCTGTTGAAATGGGACCTTGAAACCAATACATTCGGGGTTACCAAAGAAGAACCGCTGCAGGCTGACCTTTTGATCATTGATGAGTTCTCCATGGTTGACAGCTGGCTGTTCAGCAACCTGCTGAACGCATCGGAACATATCAAAAAGATCTGCATCATCGGCGATGAAGATCAGCTTCCTTCAGTCGGACCCGGCTCTGTACTGAGAGATTTGATTGACTCAGCCTGTTTCCCGCTGATCCGCCTGAATCACATCTACCGGCAGAAAGAGGGGAGCGATGTCATTCAGCTGGCCCATGAAATCAGAGAGGGCAATGTTGACTTTTCAACACTGAAACATGATGTCCGCTTCTTTGAATGCCCGCGCACTGATATCAAGGACAACGTCCTCAGTATCGTCAGAAATGCACTGGACAAAGGCTACGTGCTGAATGATATTCAGGTGCTTTCCCCGATGTACAACGGTGCAGCCGGCATTGATGTCTTGAACAATGCATTGCAGCAGTGTTTCAACCCGCCGTCCCGCACGAAAAAAGAATACCGTTCCGGCTATCAGATTTTCCGGGAAGGCGACAAGATCCTGCAGCTGAAGAACCAGCCGGATGATGATGTCTACAATGGTGATATCGGCTATTTGGAAGAAATTGAAGACGCCAGTGAAAGTGAAACCCATGAGACGACACTGGCAGTCAACTTTGACGGAATCATTGTCTACTACACACCGGAGACGGTGATCAATATCACCCTGGCTTACTGCATCTCAGTCCATAAGTCACAGGGCTCTGAGTATCCGATCGTCATCCTGCCATTCACCTCACAGCAGACCATCATGCTGCAGCGGAAATTGATCTACACGGGAATTACCCGGGCCCGTCAGTCACTCATCCTCCTTGGCGAAATCACTGCGTTCCAGAAGGGAATAGAGACGCTGGAGCGCCATCCAAGAAACACGACTTTGAAAAAAAGGCTGCAGGACCGGATATCGCACTGACCCATAGAAAAACAGGAAGGCATCGCAGTATCAGCTGTGAATGGCTTCCTGTTCTTCTTTATTTCTGATTGGAGATATTGATATGTGTCAGCAGTGCTTTATCATCACTGAATTCTTCGCCGCTGGCTTCTTCAAAGCGGTTCAGCAGGTCATCGACGGTCAGCTTGGATTTCTCTTCGCCGCGTACATCATAGATGATCTTTCCTTCATACATCATGATCAGCCGGTTGCCGATGGCAATCGCATCACGCATGTTGTGAGTGACCATCAGTGAGGTCAGTGAATCCCGCTTGATGATCTCCTGGGTCAGATCCAGAACTTTCTTGGCAGTCTTTGGATCAAGGGCTGCAGTATGTTCATCCAGTAACAGCAGCTTTGGTTTCTGCAGGGAAGCCATCAGCAGGGTAACTGCCTGACGCTGTCCGCCTGATAACAGGCCGACTTTATCTTCCATACGCTTATCAAGGCCAAGGCCCAGTGTTGCCAGTGCTTCCTGGAACTGTTCCTTTTCCTGTGCGGTAATGCCCCAGGCAAGGGTTCTGCGCTTGCCGCGGCGGTTGGCCATGGCAAGATTCTCGCCGATTTCCATGTCTGCAGCAGTGCCTTTCAGCGGATCCTGGAATACCCGGCCGATATACTTGGCACGTTTGTATTCAGGCATTCTGGTCAGGTCGATTCCATCCATGGTAATCGTTCCTTCATCAACCGGATAGACACCGGCGATCATATTCAGGATGGTGGACTTACCGGCACCGTTTCCGCCGATGACAGTGACGAAATCACCGTCTTCGAGTTTCAGCGATACATCATCCAGTACTTTATTCTCATTGACCGTACCGGGATTGAATGTTTTGGAGACATGACTGACTTCAAGCATGTTTCACACCTCCAGTCTTGCGTCTGCGGCTGTCCATGATGGTTGGAACTGTCAGGAATACCGCGACAAGAATTGCCGAGAAGAGCTTCAGATCATCTGTGTTCAGGCCCAGCTGGAGCACAATTGCAATGACCAGACGGTAGATGACAGAACCAAGGACGATCATGCCAAGTCTCAATGCGAAGTTGGTATGCTTGCGGATCATGGTCTCACCGATGATGATACTGGCAAGGCCGATGACGATTGCACCGATACCCTGTTTGACATCAGCATATCCCTGTGACTGTGATACCAGGGCACCGCTCAATGCAACAAGGGCATTGGAGATTGCCAGACCGATGATCTTGGTGGTGTCCGTATTGACGCCAAGTGATCTGACCATCGATTCATTGGATCCGGTTGCGCGGATTGCTGAGCCGGTTTCTGTACCGAAGAACCAGTACATGACAGCGACGACAATTGCCGCAATGATCAATCCGACAATCAGCACTGCTTCATTACTGCTGAGTCCGGTCATGCTCATAAGGTTTTTGAAGATGGTAGGGAGTTTCAGCATCGGCAGATTGGATCTGCCCATGATTCTCAGGTTGATGGAATACAGACTGAGCTGGGTCAGGATACCGGCAAGAATGGAAGGAATCTTGCACTTGGTGGTCAGGATGCCGGTCAGACATCCGCCCAGTGCGCCGGCAACCAGTGCACAGATTGTAGCGATCAATGGATCAACGCCAACGGTGACTAGGGCTGCCATGGTGCATCCGCCAAGAGCGAATGTTCCATCTACAGAAAGATCTGCGATATCGAGCAGCCGGAAGGTGATATAGATACCGAGTGCCATCACACTCCAGAGAATACCCTGGCTGACAGCACCCTGCATTGCCAATAAAATACCGTTCATTTCAATGATTACCCGACCAGGTTGGCCTTGGCTTTCAGATCATCCGGAATGGTGATGCCGAGTTCATCTGCAGTGGTTGTATTGATGGAAAGCTGGCACTCATCACTTGGCAGATACTCAATTGCCATGGTGGAAGGATCTGCACCTTCAAGAATCTCGACTGCCATTTCGCCGGCTTTGACACCGAGGTTGTAGTAGTCAATTCCATAAGTCGCAAGACCGCCGTTTTCGCACATGCCATCTTCACCGACAATGACCGGAAGGTTATTGGAGTTGGTGACCTGGGCAACGTTTGCCATGCCTTCAGCCAGCAGGTTGTCCGTCGGAATATAGACTGCATCAACTTTGCCGATCATGGATTCAGCAACAGACTGGATCTGACTGGAATCAGATACGGTATAGTCTACGGTTTCAAGTCCCTTGGCTTCAGCAGCTTTTCTTGCGATGTCTGCCTGAAAGATGGAGTTGTCTTCTGAGTTGTTGTACATGATACCGATCTTCTTGGCATCCGGTACGAGTTCAATCAGCAGGTCAATCTGCTGTTCAACCGGTGTCAGATCAGAAGTGCCGGTAACGTTGTTGCCCGGCGCATCGTTGGACGCAACCAGTCCGCTGGTTTCAGGATCAGTTACAGAAGTGATGACAATGGGAATGGAATCGGTCTTGGCAGCGACAGCCTGAGCAGCCGGAGTCGCATTGGCGAAGATCAGATCAACGCCTTCATTGACCAGCGTATTGGCAATCGTCTCGCAGTTGGAGACATCACCCTGGGCATTCTGTTCATCAATCGTCAGATTTTCGCCCTCAATATAGCCGGCATCTTTCAGTGCATCTTTGAATCCCTGGGATGCCTTATCCAGTGCTGCGTGCTGAACATACTGGATCATGCCGATCTTGACGGATTTTTTACCGGAAGCGGCTGTACCTGAAGCGGCAGTTGACACAGCGGCAGAGGAAGTACTGCAGCCGACAAGTCCTGCACAGAGCAGGGAGGCAACGAATGCCCTTGTAAATTTTTTCATAGAAGCCCCCTTGTATTGTAACTTATTACAATGCCTATCATTTTATTTCATATAGTGCCTTTGCGTCAATTGAAATTCACGCAACATTGCTGGGAATGAACGAAAGTTTTGTGGTAAGATAATCAGGAAATCGAAGACGAAGACAAGTAGTGATATCCGGTTCATTAAAGAGAGCAGGCGTTTGGTGCAAGCCTGATGAACAGAAATCATGAAGCTGCTTCCAAGAGCACCCAATCCGTGCCGCATTCCAGCGTTACCAGGAGAAATTGAGGTGTGCATCCAATGGGTGCAAATCAGGATGGTACCGCGTTGAAGA
>JAKVJO010000076.1 GCA_022486935.1 Solobacterium sp.
GTAGAAGGAGCCCATGAATACCGCAAATCCCATATGGGCAGGGATGGCAAGCAGCGCTCTTGATACTGCAACCGAGAGGCCGTAGTTGAATACATACTGCACATTTTCAAATGCCGCAAAGCCAAGCGAACAGAATACGGCATATACCACACCGTCATAGCGGAAGTTGAAGTTCGGGTTGTTCCAGGTATAGCGGTACAGGAAGTAGAACTTACAGCCTTCTTCAATCAGACCGACCAGGATCGCTTCAGCAATCGAGTAGCTTGTTTCATCTGTGATGCTGAACAGCGGCAGAAACCAGTCAATGATCAGATACTCCAGCACCATTGCCGCAAGTGCCGCAAATACACCGCCAAGCACCAGCTTCCACAGCAGGGATGCAGGCTCTTTCTCATACTTGTCCTGATTGTAGATATAGCGCATCAGGAATACCGCCGGTAAGACCGCTGCCAGGATGTATATGATCATAGTAGACATATACGGGGTCATAAACAGAAACATCTTCAGTTACCTTCTTCTAGTTCTTCTCACATTCATGAACCATCTTGTAGATCTTGTTTTTGGATACGCCGGTGCGCTCTGCTGCATCTTTGATCGCATCTGTGGTAGTCATACCCATGGCGACGGACTTCTCCACCATGTTCATGATTTCACCGTAGTCGATGTCTTTCGTGTAGTCATCATGATTGCCGTCAATGATGATCACCATCTCGCCCTTCAGTGTTTCCAGTTCCGGAATGATCTCACTGATCGTTCCCCTGAGAAACTCCTCATGAACCTTGGTCAGCTCCCTTGCCAGGCAGCATCTGCGGTCGCCCAGTATTTCCAGGCAGCTCTTCATCATCTTCTCAATCCGGTGCGGTGCTTCATAGAAGACCATGGTCATCGGATAGTTTTTGTATTCTTTCAGCTTCTTGTTGCGGTCGGTATTGGACTGCGGCAGAAAGCCGATGAAGATAAACGGCTGGGCAACAAGACCTGAAGCAACCAGTCCATCCAGCATGGCACTGCAGCCGGACAGCGGAACAACATTGAATCCTTCTGCGGTTGCCAGCGTGACAATCTTCTGACCTGGATCATTGATCAATGGATAGCCGGCATCACTGATCAGGGCAACGTTCTTTCCCTGATTCAAGAGATTCATGATGCCCTTGGAAGCCGGATCTTCATTGAAGTTCTGGTAGGCAATGAGCCGTTTGTGGATGTCAAAGTGACTCAGCAGCTGACCTGAGGTACGGGTATCTTCACAGGCGATTACATCAACGCTCTTCAAAACGTCAATGGCACGCGGACTCAGTTCTGACAGGTTTCCGATCGGTGTCGGAACCAGGAACAGTGTCGGCTTTTCATTTTCAAAACTCTTCTGACGGTTCACGAGAAATCACTTCCCCTGGGCAGGCTCTTTGGACTTGCTGGACTTGAAACTGCGGACTGTCATGTTCGGATTGTTCTTCGACGGTGACAGATGTTTCTGGCTGTCGGAATGTCCGCCATGATTATCCCGGTTACGGTTCCGGTTATTGTTGTTATTGCGGTTCTGATTATTGTTGCGGTTGCGGTTGCGGTTGCGGTTATTGCGATTGCGGTTCTGGGGGTTGTTGCTGGTTCCGCCTGTTGCCGGCTGATCGCCATTGGACAGATTGCCGGTTGATGCCTCGTGGCCGACAAAGGCAGCCTGGGCAGCGTAGGATACCGGATTGGCCCCATTGTCCTGCTGTTCCTTGACCTGACGGTGGAGTGTTTCATGGAGCTTGTCTTCCACCTTGCGCGGAGCTTCCTGGTTGACGTTGTTGATGACGGTACGCTTGCCGCCGCGGCCCGGCTGACGCTTGGCCATGGCTACACCCTTGCGGACCACACACTTGTCACGCAGATCTTCAATCGAAATCGTCTGCACGGTTTCCGAGTTCTCGATCCGTGCTTCGTTGTTCATGACATTCATGGAAGTGACACGGTACATTGCCCCATCGTATTCGACATGAGCACCCATCTTCGGCAGCCCGTCCGTCATCTTCTTGTAGTCTTCGTTTTCATACTTCAAACAGCACATCAGCTTTCCGCACTGGCCGGAGAGTTTCTCCACATTGAGGGCAAGCAGCTGTGTCTTGGCCATGGAAATGGAAATGACATCAAAGTGATTCTTGAACCGGCTGCAGCAGCATTCCATCCCGCACATCCCGATTCCGCCTACCATCTTTGCCTTGTCGCGCTCACCGATCTGACGCAGTTCAATGCGGCAGTGCAGTTCGGAACCAAGTTTCTTCAAGAGTTCACGGAAGTCTACCCGCTGATCAGCGAGATAGACAAACAGTATTTTGGATCGGTCCAGTGTATAGTCGGCACTGAGCAGGCGCATTTTCAGTCCCATTTCCTTGATCAGTGCATTGCAGGTCTTGTAGGCTTCATCTGCCATCTCGAAGTTCTCGGCATAGATTGCCTTGTCCTGCTCATCCGCCAGCCGTAATACCGGCTTCAATGGGGAAGGTGCCTTGAACATGGTTGTGCTGATGGCCGCAGCCTCGCACTCACCCAGTTCCATTCCCTGGGCAGTCTCCACCACAACCTGATCGCCCATTTTCAATGTCGCATCATCCGTGCCGAAGGAATAAGCCCTCCCGGCATTGCGAAACTTCACAGAGACCATGTACGGATACTCCGTACGCCCGGTCTCTTCTTCCTGATACTCTTTTCTCTGACAGTCACTCATTCTGCTGTATTCTCCATTCGGTATATTGCCTGGTCCAGTACCAGGTTCAGATCATTGTTGCGGTTGCAGCGGTCCATTGCCTCAACGGCAATCCGGATGCGTTTTCCGCAGTCTGTTTTACGTTTCTGTGCATTCTGCACTTCCTTATAATACCATGCCGGTCCCGAATCGTCATTGAGCGCGGTGTCATGATAAAACCCTGACAGCATGGCAAAAAACAGCTTCAGGGTATCCAGGTTGCGATCTCTTGCAGAACTGACGGCGTCCTTGTCGCGGATCCGCCAGCGGGTATCATAGTCCACCAGAAACTGCCGACAATCGCCTTCAGCACCGATGAACTCCTTGAGCATACTCTTGGCCGTCTGGAATGATTCTGATGCGGCAAACTCCTGAAAGCCGACCGTCATCCGCACTGCCCGGGAAATCAGGAAGCTGTCTTCCCTGTCCAGCCCTTCGGCATCTGCCAGTTTCTGGTATACCGATTCCGGCATCGAGTTGAACTGCAGATTGACACATCTGGAAATGATCGTCGGCAGTAAGCGCTCAATGTTATCTGCAGTCAGCACTGCCAGCACATTGGGGCCCGGCTCTTCCAGGTATTTCAAGAGACTGTTCATGGCGGAGACACTCATGTTTTCCGCATGGTCAATCAGGTAGATCTTTGTGCCGGTCTTTCCGGATGCGGTACTGGCAAAGCGCAGCTGGATCTGATCCACTGCATCTTTGGAGACTGCTTCCTTCTTACGGCCATCCAGAATCAGAAAGTCCGGGTCAATGCCCTCTGCCGCATTGATGCAGATGCGCTGATCTTCTTCTGACAGCTGATCTTCCTGTACAAGACCAGTAGTTGAACCAACCAGCAGTGACTGGGCATACAGCACTGCCAGTTCCTTCTTCAAAGAACCTTTGGGTCCGGTAAAGAGATAGGCATGGGATACATCCTGCTCCTTCAATGCGTGGTCCAGTGCGTGAAACGGCACGGTCTGGTGTTCCTTGAGCAGTGCACGGGAAAGAATCCGTTCTCTGACATGCAGCAGACGGCGTGTAGTTTCTTCCTGTTCTTCTTCCAGCAGTGCTTTCTGTTTCTTCAGATCAGCAGCGGTCTGGCCAGCTTCAGCGCGTACCATCCAGGATTCCTTTGACTGCCTGATACGAGTCTTCAATCACTTCATTCACTTCTCTGGACGCATCAATGATGATCATGCGTTCTGCGTATTGTCTGATGACTTTCTGATACCCTTCAAAGACTGCTTCATGAAAGGAAATATCTTCCTGATCCAGGCGGTCGAGATATGCCCGGTTCTTCTGGATCCGCTCCAGGCCGAGTTCTGCCGGGATATCCAGAAAGATGGTACGGTCAGGCATGTGGCCTTCAATCGCAAACTGATTGATGTTCATGACTGCATCCATGCCTAAATGTCTTCCGCAGCCCTGATAGGCCAGTGAGCTGTCGACAAAACGGTCGCTGATCACATTGGTTCCCTGTGCAAGGGCAGGTAAGACAATCTCCACGAGATGCTGACGGCGCTGGGCTGCGTATAACAGTGCCTCAGTGCGTTCATCCATGGCAGTATTGGCCGGATCCAGTATGACATTGCGGATCTCTTCGGCAATCTTGGAGCCGCCCGGTTCCCTGGTCAGAAGAATGGCATAGCCCTCTTCCTGGAGCCGCTTGACGACTGCTGTACTGACCGTGGTCTTGCCAGATCCATCCGGTCCTTCAAATGTGATAAATTTTCCCTGTTCCATAGTGGAAATTATAGCATATTCTTCACATTTCCCCTTGGAGTCCCTGACCAAATCCCTTATGATAGTACATGCCATGTATAAACGTAAGGACTGTGGGGACTGCTGAATGACTGCCTTGAAACTGCTGGATGCCGGACTGGATCTGTTCGCGTTTGCGATGATCCTCATTTTATTCATCAGCAATCATAAAGATAAAGGCATGACCTACGACACCATCCTGTTTTCCAAAGTCGAGATCCTGTTTCTGTGCTGTGCACTGGGAGAGGCACTTTCCTGGGTGTTTGACAGCCAGCCGGGCGGCTTTTCCAGGTTCATGATCTACTTCTCCAACGGCCTGTTCATGACCTGTGAGTGCTTCGCCATGGGCTACTGGTACCGCTATGTCCATTACCGCCTGACCGGTAAGACACTTTCTTCCAGCCGTTTGAAGTACTACAACGTTCCCTTCTATGCCCTGGCCATACTGATGGCACTGGCCCCGGTACTGCCGCTGTTCTATACCGTTGACGCGTCAAATACCTATCATCGCACCACCGGCAATGCGATCATGTCTGTCTTCCTGATCATCCTGATGTTCTATACCTCACATATTGCCCTGGTGCAGAGACGTCATGAACAGCTGCCGGACCGCAAAAATGAGTGCACTACCCTGGCCCTGTTCATTGTGCCATTGATCATCGGCGGAATTCTCCAGCTGATGTTCTACGGCATCAGTTCCATTATTCCGTTAGGTGCCCTGTCCATCCTGATTGTTGATCTCAACCTGAAAAACCACCGCATCATGCAGGATCCGCTGACCGGTCTCAACAACCGCGGCGCCCTGGACCGCTACATGCTCGCATCTGCCAGCGACTCCGGCAAGCGCAGTGACTCCTATGGTGTCATGATGCTGGATATTGACCGCTTCAAGGAAATCAACGATACCTACGGCCACGCCATTGGCGATCAGGCGCTGATTGAGTTCTCTTCCGTACTCAAGAAGACCTGTTACGCAGACCGTACCTTCCTCTGCCGGTATGGCGGCGATGAGTTTGTCATCATCATCCGCAATGTGACTATCGATGACCTGCAGGCATTACAGGGCAGAATCAAAGCAGCCCTGCTTCAGCACAACATGGATCACCCGGCTGACTACATCCTGAAAACCAGCATCGGCACTGCCCACGCAACCAACCTGGAACATACCGCATTGAATGAACTGATTGTCAAAGCGGACCAGTCCCTGTACCTGTCCAAACGCCAGTCATAATGGATGAGATATAAAATGGTTCTCCTTCCTGTATCACAGGTCAGAGAACCATTTTCAGTTATTCGGTGTAAGTCGTTCCGCCGCTGACATTGAAGTATTCTTCAAACGTTTCTTCCGGATCTACATTGTAGATCGCGGTTGCAGTCTCGACACCGACATAGCGGTAATGCCATGACTCGAAGTTATAACCGGTGTATTCTTCCTTGCCGTCCGGGTAGCGCTCAATGAAGCCGTACTCATGGGCATGCTCATACAGCCACTGTCCTTCCGCGGTTGCCGCAAACAGCGGTCCGTTGAGATCTGCGCTGGAGTCAGTGGAAGATCCGATATCTGCCGCAAGGCCGGTCTGATGATCCGAGTAGCCCGGGCGGGAACTGATCTTATCGGCCCGTTCTGTTCCATAGGAACTGACATAGCCGTTATACAGCGTTGCCTGGTAATCTTCTGAGCGGTAGGCAGATAACAGCGTCAGATTGACACCGTCTGCAGCTGCAGCAGAGAACATTTCCTGCAGTGCTTCAGCAGCCGGCTCCCGCATATAGCAGGCACCCGTTCCGCAGTCGACTGACCAGGTCAGATCAGATGGCACATAGCCATCCGGAAGCTTGTGGGATTTGTTGGCAAGAATCAGAAGGCTGTCACCGCTGGTAAAGTCCGGTGTGGCAGTTGGTTCGGCAGTTGCAGCAGCGGTTGGCTGTGCCGTTACTTCGGCAGTCGGCTCTGGCGTTGTGGCGGCAGATGCCTGACTGTCTTTGTTGAGATAGCTGTAGACTGCAAGACCCAGCACTGCCAACATGATGACCAGCAGCACTGTCATGATTCTCTTCATAACAGAATTCCTCCCAGCTTAATCAGTGAATATCTTTGTTTTCTTCAATGCCTGAATCAAGAACCACCCGACAATCACCGAGATCAGTTCCCCGGCCGCGACTTCCACTCCGCTCAGCAGTGATCCGAATACCTCATTGCCCGGGAAGTACAGTACGCCAAGTTCAATTCCGACAAAGAAGAAGTTGAAGATGACCGGCATCAGTACCGACAGCAGCGGGAATCCCTTCACTGTCTTATTTCTGAGACGCCAGGTGCACTCTGCCGCAAGGAAGGTGGCCAGTGTACCGACAATCGCATCGATCATGCCGGTCGGGTTGACACCCATCATTGCCCCAATCAGATTGGTCAGAAAGCAGCCCAGGGTAACACCCCAGATTGACGGTTTGTAAATCAGCGGAAGAAGCGTCAGTGCTTCAGCGATTCTCACCTGTACCGGTCCGTAGGAAATCGGGGCAAGTACCAGTGACACTACCGTGTAGACAGCCGCAATCATTGCGACCTTTGCCAATGTTCTGTTGTTCATAGTTAAAAGTTTTCTCCTTATTTTAGGTGTACGACAGGTAGCCGCTACTGTCGAGAAAGGAACGTCCTTTCCAGTCATCAAGTATACGCAGAAACGCACCGCTTGTCGAACACCAGATCTTCGCTCCAGAAACCATTACATTTGATTGTATGCATGCTTGCATACTGATACGGCTGTTTCAATCAGTCAGCACTACTATCACAATCGCTCGATTTATGTTCTAATTAGTCTGTAAGATTCAGGGGGAAACTATGAAGAAGAAAACAAAAGTACTTCTGGCAGTACTGTTCATTGTCCTGGTGCTGGGACTGTATTACTGGATTCATCCGGCACTCAATATCCAGAGCTTTGGGGTAATCTCATTGCTGGTGGTTATCCTGTTTGCGCTGTCGGCAGTCTTCAATGCCAATGACCGCGTCCATCAGGTGCCGACCTCCTTCAAGCAGATGCCGCTAACCTTCAAGGCTGCGGTTGCGGTATTGCTTGCCGTGTTTGTCGTCAATACCATATTCAGCAGTATCTTCATGAGCCGGCGCTATGCCAGCCTCATTGATAAACAGACCGGCAGCTTCGCAGATGATGTTGCAGAAGTGGATCTGAACAACGTTGCCGCACTGGACCGGGAATCAACCCAGAAGCTGGGTGACCGTACCATGGGCCAGATCCCGGAACTGGTATCACAGTTCAGTGTCAGTGACCAGTATACCCAGATCATCTACAAAGGAAGACTGGTCAGAGTGACACCGATTGACTATGCCGGCTTCTTCCAGTACATGAACAACCGCTCCACCGGAACCCCGGGCTATATCCTGGTCGACAGCACCACCGGTCAGTCCAGCCTGGTACAGACGGACAGGGGCCTGAAGTATACCGAGAATGGAATTTTGGGCAATAACATCTACCGCCATGTACAGCTGCAGTACCCGACATACATGCTGTATGATGCCCACTTCGAAATTGATGAAGACGGGGCACCGTACTGGATCACCCCGGTCAAGAAAGTCGTCGCAGTCGATGAAATGACCGATGTACAGGGTGCCATCATCACTGATGCCGTAACCGGCAAAAGTCATTACTACAAAACAGCGGATGTACCGGAATGGGTTGATTACATCTACCCGGCATCGTTGATTGAATCTCAGCTGAATGACAACGGCAAATACCAGAGCGGCTGGTGGAACAGCATGATCGGCCAGAAGGGGGTCACCAAGACCACCAACGGCTATAACTACGTTGCCTGCAATGCCAACAATGATGTATGTCTCTATACCGGCATCACTTCCGCTGCTGCAGATGAATCCAACCTTGGCTTTGTGCTGGTGAACATGCGCACCAAAGAAACCCGCTACTATGCAGCACCGGGTGCAGAAGAATACTCTGCCATGGATACTGCCAAGGGCATTGTCCAGGAGAAAGGCTATTCTGCCACCTTCCCGATTCTCGTCAATGTCAACGGCAAGCCGACCTACATGCTCAGCTTGAAGGATGACGCAGGCCTGGTCAAGATGTACTCCTTCGTTGATGCCCAGGATTACCAGAAGGTCACAGCGACCGATGCCGCAAACGGCCTGCAGGCAGCCCTCAACGACTACCTCAAGGCGTACAGCGGATCTTCCGCCTCCAGTACCGCCGAGACAATCACCGGCATGGTGACCGATGTCAAAACTGCAGTCATCAACGGCAATACCTACTACTACTTTGTCATCAAGGATCAGACCTATGTTGCAGTCGCAACTGCTTCTGACCGCAGTCTGCCGTTTGTCAGTGCGGGGGATACAATTTCCTTCACTGCCGATGGCAATGGCAATATCACTTCCCTGAATCCATAACAAATATGCCCTCCTGCAGAAGTATTCCGTGGGAGGGCATATTCGACTTATCTGTGATTCTTTTTGATTCCCCTAAGCACGCACACCCCTTCTATAGCGAAGCTTAGTAGGGGTTAGTGCTTACCTTGTTCACGAATGTATTTTTCTACCGCTTCTTGTGTTCTGTCAGACACGGT
>JAKVJO010000077.1 GCA_022486935.1 Solobacterium sp.
ACTGCTGAAACGGGTCACTGATCCATTCACCACCAGCCGGACAACAAGAAAAGTCGGCATGGGCGTTGCCTTCATGAAAGGTCTCACCGAAGAGTGCGGCGGATCATTCAGAATCAGCAGCACACCCAATGTCGGAACCAGGATCTATGCCAGTGTCCAGAAAGACTGCATCGATACACCGCCGCTTGGCAACCTCGGCGAAATGATGATGGAATGTATTCAGGCATCCGACCAGATTGAGTACGAAATGACTTATGAAACAGATTCATCCAAGTTTGTCTTTCAATCCAGAGAGATCAAGGAACAGCTTGCCGGAGTGAGCCTGCTGGAACCTGAGATACTGCTTTGGATTAAAGAATATATCAATGAAAATGTTGAAGGGAAGAAGGAGGACGTATTATGAAAAGCCTAGATGATCTCAAAAAGATGCGTGAGCAGGCTCTGAAAAAAGTCGAGATGCGCGAAGGCGGAAAGGATTACCGGGTAGTTGTCGGAATGGCAACCTGCGGAATCGCAGCCGGGGCCAGACCTGTGCTCAACAAGCTGGTTGAAGAGACTGCCGCCAAAAACTACGACTGCGTGGTCACGCAGACTGGCTGTATCGGAATGTGTGTGTTTGAACCGATTGTGGAGGTCTATGGAAAAGACGGATCTCACACAACGTATGTCCACATGACTCCCGAGAAGGCTGTCAGAGTTCTGGAAGAGCATATCGGTAAGGGCAATGTCATTGAAGAGTATACCGTTGATGCTGCGCAGAAGAACGGGGAGGCCGCTTAATGTATCGTACAAATGTACTGTGCTGTGCAGGCACCGGCTGTACCGCGAGCAACTCTGCCAAGATCTATGACAACTTCAATGAATGCCTGAAGAAATACGGACTGGAAGAGGAAGTCAAAGTCGTCAAGACCGGCTGCTTCGGTCTCTGCCAGAAGGGCCCGATCGTTGCCATCTATCCTGACAAGGTTTTCTATTGCCATGTAAAGCCTGAAGATGTTGAGAAGATTGTCTCTGAACATCTGTATAAAGGACGTGTCGTCAAGGAACTCGAGCTTTCAGATGAAGATCTGGAAACCCATGAGAAGATCCTTGATATCGACAAGATCAAGTTCTATGAGAAGCAGCAGCGTATCGCTCTGCGCAACTGCGGCAAGATCAATCCGGAAGATATCAGTGAGTACATTGCCATGGATGGCTATGAAGCACTTGGCAAAGTACTGACCACCATGACTCCCCAGCAGGTCATCGACGAGATGAAGAAGTCCGGCCTGAGAGGAAGAGGCGGTGCAGGATTCCCGACCGGTGTAAAGTGGCAGTTTGAAAAAGATCAGCCAGGCGATGAGAAGTATGTCATCTGCAACGCTGATGAAGGCGACCCGGGCGCATTCATGGACCGTTCCATTCTGGAAGGCGACCCGAATGCCGTCATTGAAGGCATGGCCATCATGGGCTATGCAGTCGGTGCACATGTCGGTTATATCTACATCCGTGCAGAGTATCCGATCGCTGTCCATCGTCTGAAGATTGCCATCAAGGAAGCTGAAGATCTCGGACTGCTTGGCAAGAATATCTTTGACAAGGGATTCGATTTCGATATCGAAATCAGACTGGGTGCCGGCGCATTTGTATGCGGCGAAGAAACAGCCCTGATTCATTCCATTGAAGGCAAGCGCGGTATGCCAACTCCGAAGCCGCCGTTCCCGGCAGTTGCAGGTGTCTGGGGCAAACCGACTTCCATCAATAACGTTGAGACTCTGGCCAATGTTGCCCAGATCATCAACAAGGGTGCTGACTGGTACGCTTCCATCGGTACTGAAAAGTCCAAGGGAACCAAAGTATTCGCACTCGGCGGCAAGATCAAGAATACCGGTCTTGTTGAAGTCCCGATGGGAACAACCCTGCGTGAGATCATTTATGAAATCGGCGGCGGCTGCCCGAACAACAAATCATTCAAAGCAGTTCAGACCGGCGGACCTTCCGGCGGCTGTCTGACAGAAGCACAGCTGGATACACCAATCGATTATGATTCCCTGATCGCTGCAGGCTCCATGATGGGATCCGGCGGTATGATCGTTCTGGATGAAGACAACTGCATGGTCGACGTTGCAAGATTCTACATGGACTTCATCGTTGATGAATCCTGCGGCAAGTGCACACCGTGCCGTGTAGGAACCAAGCGTCTGCTTGAAATGCTCACCAAGATCACCAAGGGCGAAGGCACCATGGAGATGCTGGATGAGATGGAGAAGCTCTGCTACGAGATCAAAGATACCGCACTCTGCGGACTTGGTCAGACAGCACCGAACCCGATCCTTTCTACTCTGAAGTATTTCCGCGAAGAGTATATTGCTCACATCCAGGACAAGAAGTGCCCGGCCGGTGTCTGCAAAGCTCTGCTGACTTATAACATTGATCCGGATAAGTGCCGTAAGTGCTCCCTGTGCTCACGCAACTGCCCGGTCGGTGCAATTACCGGTGTTGCCGGCAAGGAACCGTTCCATATCGACAACAGCAAGTGCATCAAGTGCGGAACATGTCTTACCACCTGCCGCTTCGGTGCAGTAGAAAGAATTTAAGGAGGCCTACGAAAGATGACACAGGTTCATTTAAAGATCAATAACATGAATGTGACAGCTGAAGCAGGCGATACCATCCTTCAGGCTGCCCAGAAGGCCGGAATTCATATTCCGACACTCTGCTATCTCAAAGATATCAACAAGTCCGGCGCATGCCGTGTATGCCTGGTAGAAGTCAAGAAGGCAAGATCACTGCTGTCTGCCTGCACCACACCGGTCAGCGAAGGCCAGGAAGTCTGGACCAACTCTGAACGTGCAATTGCCGGCCGCCGAAACACCGTTGAACTGATCATGTCCAACCACAACAAGAACTGCCTGTCCTGTAAGCGCAATCAGCATTGCGAACTGCAGAAGCTCTGCGAAGAACTCGGCATCCGTGAGAACCATTTCGAGGGCGAGCATACTACTCCGACCTTTGATGATTTCTCCAACGGCATTGTACGTGATACTTCCAAGTGCGTTCTCTGCGGACGCTGCATTGAGACCTGCACAAAGGTACAGGGACTTGGAATTCTCGGTTTCGAAAACCGCGGCTTCAAGACCATCGTTGCTCCGGTATATAACAAGAGCTTCGCTGATGTCGACTGCATGCAGTGCGGCCAGTGCGTCAATGCCTGTCCGGTCGGTGCTTTGACAGAGAAAGAAAACATCACTGATGTTGTCAATGCACTGAATGATCCGTCCAAGACAGTAATCGTCCAGACTGCTCCGGCAGTCAGAGCTGCCCTTGGTGAAGAATTCGGAATGCCAATCGGCACTCCGGTCACCGGCAAGATGGCTGCAGCACTCCGCAGATGCGGTTTCGACCGTGTCTATGACACCAACTTCGGTGCCGACCTCACCATTATGGAAGAGGGAACCGAACTGCTAAGCCGTATCAAGAACAGCGGTGTACTGCCGATGTTCACTTCTTGCTCACCAGGCTGGATCCGTTATATCGAATTTGAATATCCGGATCTGTTACCGCATCTGTCCACTTCCAAGTCTCCGCATATGATGTTCGGTGCAATCCTGAAGTCCTACTGGGCAAAGAAGAAGGGCATTGATCCGAAAGACATCTATGTCGTATCCATCATGCCTTGCACTGCCAAGAAATCCGAAATCAAGATTCCGGAAAACAAGACACAGGACTACGTCGATGTTGATGCAGTACTGACGACCCGTGAGTGTGCCCGCCTGATCAAGATGTTCGGTATTGACTTCGAAGATCTGCCGGATGAAGAATTCGATCCGGATCTCGTCGGTGACTATACCGGTGCAGGTGTTATCTTCGGAACCACCGGCGGCGTTATGGAAGCTGCTCTCCGTACTGTCAAACAGCAGTTGGAAGGCAAGAAGCTTGAGAAAGTTGACTTCAAGGAATGCCGCGGTATGGCAGGGGTCAAGGAAGCTGAAATTGATCTTGCCGGTACCAAACTGTGGATCGCCATGGCATCCAGCATGAGTGCTACCAAGCCGTTGCTGGAAGAAGTCAGAGCCGGCAAGTCCAAGTATGCATTTATTGAGATCATGGGCTGCCCGGGCGGCTGTATCAATGGCGGCGGCCAGCCGATCGTTGCCAGCAGAATCAAGAACGGCAAGCTTGGCTATGGTTACAAGGAACTGCGCATGAACGCACTGTACAGTGAAGACGAGCGTCAGGAAATCCGTGTATCCAGTGATAACCCGCAGATCCAGCAGCTCTATAAAGACTATCTCGGAGAACCGGGAAGCGAGCTGGCTGAAGAACTGCTGCATACCAGCTATACTGCTCAGAAGCGCTTCAACGTATTTGATAAGTAATCGATATCAACAGATAAACAGGGTAACTGCTAGAAACTGCAGAAACCCTGTTTTTAAAAGTTCTATGAGCAAAATGCATTTGGCGCATATTCGCAAAGAGAAAGCGCTTTCTTATTGACTCATTGCTTTGTACTCTTGTAAAATTATAATGATTCAGGGGGAGAATATGAAAGCTATCAGAAAGATCACTGGCATAATCATTTCGTTTTTTATCGCATTTGCGATGCTGCCTTGGAAGGTTCAAGCATTATCTGCAGCGCCTGTTTTTGATAAAACTGTTGACGTAACAACAATTCATTTACATTGGACAACTGATCCATCTGTTTCATACTATCATTGTGAATATAGCGTTGCTTCGCAGAATATATGGAGTAATGTTGGAAATACAGGGATTTATCAAAACTATGGATATGGTTCCGGCGTAAGCTATGCCGGAACAAGCTTTATAACGTCTGATGATACTGAATATGATTTTCGGCTATGCTGTAGCGATTCAAGTGGAACTCAATTGAGTGAATATGCAACAATCAGCAGCATTAAAAGATTATTTCAAAATGCTGAGTCTGTAGAAACTGAAAACGGAACAAATAAATATAGAACATTGAGAGAAGCAATTGATAAAAATTCTGGTACTTGTTCATTAAAATTATTACACTCGATAAATGAATCAATTGACATTTCCTCTAGCAATGATGTAACGCTGGACTTAAATGGTCAAATCTGGACTTCTACAGTTGGATACGCATTTTGTAATTATGGCAAACTGACAATTAATGATTCAACTAATTGTACGGGAGTGATTACATCTGATACATCATCGACTGTTGCTTGGAATTATAACACTTATAATTCAACAGGTGGAATCATTACAAAAGCAGAACTTAAACTTAATAATGGAATCATCAGAATAGCTCATGATGTGAATAATAATAATCAATCAGGTAATGAATCGGTTATTCGAAACTGTGGTAATTTTACAATAAATGGTGGAAAAGTTGATGGCGGAATGGTTTTGACCGGTGAGATGTATCCATTTAATGGATACACTGGGTCCAGCTCTTTATCACTGACTCTACCTCTTGGTTATGAATATCTATATGTAAATAATTTACCGGATTTCTCGAGTACCACTTCTTTTACGTTTTGGCCTCACGGTGTTTTAAAGTATAACTCGCAAAGTGTGTCTCCAACTGTGATTGATAAAAGTGGCAATTATACCGTGGTATCCCCAAATTCTAATCAAAGTAACGATACAATAATAAAAGCTGCTTCAGATGCTTTGACAAATACGTATGGAATAGCTGATGAATCAATTATCAACAATAATACAAAAGATTCGATTAAGAATGTTGCAGGAAATCAGGGAGCATTAGTTTATCCCACTGTTGAAATTGATGGTGCTTCAGGCGATGGAAATATTATCACCTCAATTACATATCAAATATCAATGAAATATGACACACTAGATAATAACGAGGTAGTCACACCTGATCAGGATTGTGGTGAATTAAATAGTTTGTTGATTTCATTAAAAATTGCGTTACCGGATGCATTTGAAGGAAATGTAGGTGATTCAATCGTTGTCAGACATACTTGTGAAGATAATTCAATTAAAGAATATACAGGAACAATTGTTCTAATCGATGAAAAAAAATTTGGCATATTCGAGAATCCAGATGGATTCAGTAAATTTGAAATTGTAAAAGGTCCTGATACACCAGTTGTATCAAACCAAACAGCTAGCGTTGCTACCCCTGATAAATCCAATGAAAGCTTCTTGATTACTTATCTTGACTGCAAAGGCAATACTGTTTCAGTGCAGTGGGTCAAGTATGGCGGAACGGCTACAGCGCCAGCGGGATTCAATTATCCGACTGTTGCCAATGTTTCAGCACATCAGGATGTTAAGCCGCTCAGTTGCACCGCAAATTCAAAATACCTGGTTCCTAATACCGCTGACAAAAGCTGAGCAACGATACATAATCATCTGCAACACAATGAGCACTGGGGAACCAGTGCTTTTAATATGAGTGAGTGAAAAAAGAAGAAGGGCATTTCTGCACTTCTTCCCGATCGTGATTATTTCGCTTCAGCCTGTTCCAGCATCTTCTTGATTTCAGCGACTGCCTGATCAGCAGATACTTCAACTGCTTCACCGGTTCTGGATTTGACTTCCACTTTGCTGTCTGCTGCACCGCGTCCAACGGTAATACGGAACGGAATACCAATCAGTTCCATATCCTTGAACTTGACGCCCGGACGTTCATTGCGGTCATCCAGGATGGTATCAATACCAGCTTCAATCAGCTGATCATGAAGCTGATTGCCAAGGGCACACTGTGTTTCATCTTTGGTGGAGATGATGACAACTGCACACTGGTAAGGGGCAAGTTCTGCCGGCCAGTTGATGCCGTTTTCATCTGCACACTGTTCAACGAGTGCTGCCATCGCTCTGGCCGGGCCAATCCCGTAGCTGCCCATCCAGACATACTGCAGTTTGTTCTCTGCATCCAGGTACTGCAGATCCAGTGCCTTGGAATACTTGGTACCAAGTTTGAAGGTGTTGCCGACTTCAATGCCGTGGGAGAAATGAATTCTGCCGCCGCACTTCGGACAGATATCGCCCTCCATGATATTGCGGAGATCTGCGACATGATCCGGTTTGATGTCTTTCTGGTTGACACCGGTATAGTGATAGCCGGTCTTGTTTGCGCCAACGATGAAGTTCTGCATATAAGTGACTTCTTCATCTGCACAGAGTTCACACTTGATGCCGATCGGACCGGCAAAGCCAATATCTGCACCGGTCGCTTCCTTGACCATATCCGGTTCTGCAAGTTCTACTTCTGTTGCGTCATAGAGTTTGCGGAGTTTGACTTCATTCACTTCACGGTCGCCGCGTACCATCACTGCGACTGCCTTGCCGTCAACGTTGTAGATCAGTGTCTTGACAAAGGACTTGGCATCTTTGTGCAGGAAGTCGGTGACTTCTTCAATCGTACGGGAGTGAGGTGTTTCAACTAAAGTCAGTTTTTCCGGTTCTTCTGTATGATCCGGTTTTTCTGCAATGCATGGTGCAACTTCAATGTTGGATGCGAAGTCGCAGGAATCACAGAGCACCAGGACATCTTCGCCCATTGGTGTAACAGCCTGGAATTCTTCACTCAGCAGGCCGCCCATGATGCCGGTATCTGCGCGCACAATCTTATAGTTGATATGGAAGCGGTCCATGATCCGCTTGTATGCTTCAAACTGTTTCTGGTATGCGGCATCCAGTCCTGCTTCATCCTTATCAAAAGTATAGGCATCCTTCATGGCAAACTCACGTACACGGATCAGACCGAAACGCGGTCTTGGTTCATCACGGAATTTCTCTTCAATCTGATACAGGGAGAAGGGCATGTCCTTATAGGAGCGGATCTTCATCTTGGCTGCGATGGCGAACAGTTCTTCGTGGGTAGGACCCAGTGCATACGGCTGTCCTTTCCGGTCTTTCAGGGTGAACATGGAATGGCCGAATCCAGCGCGTCTTCCGGATGACTCATATACTTCTTCCGGAATCATGGCCGGCATCAGCAGTTCCTGGCAGCCTGTCTTGTTCATTTCTTCGCGGATGATATTCTCAAATTTGCTCAGTACCTTGAATCCCAGCGGCATGAACATATAGATGCCGGAGGAACTTTTCCTGATATAGCCTGCTCTGACGAGGAGATTTCCAGAGGTGGAATCTTCGTCTTTGACATTCTCTCTCAGCGTATAAAAGAAACTATTGCTCAGCTTCATTTTCCCGTCCTCATTTCGTTGTCGATTATACCATGATAACTGCTTTACTTTCATCATTTGTTCGCCTATAATAGGCACAATTCAAAAGGAGGAATTGCGACGCATGGCCAAGTACTGCAATGAACCGTCTCATACTTTCAGTGAGTATCTCCTGATCCCGGGGCTAACCTCGGAACAGAATGTACCTTCTGCCGTTTCACTGGAAACACCATTGGTAAAATATAGAAAAGGTGAGACACCGGCTTATACGCTGCATATCCCTATGGTCAGTGCTGTCATGCAGTCTGTTTCTGATGACCGCCTGGCTGTTGCCCTTGCCAAAGAAGGCGGCATGGCCTTCATTTTCGGCTCCCAGTCCATCGAGAGCCAGGCTGAAATGGTCAGCAAGGTCAAGAATCATAAAGCTGGCTTTGTAGTCAGTGATTCCAACCTCAAGCCTGATACAACATTAAAGGAAGTGACTGATCTTCTGGAAAAGACCGGACATTCAACAATGCCGGTTACCGATGACGGTACCTCAAACGGAAAACTGATCGGTCTGGTAACTTCAAGAGACTACCGCGCTTCCAGAATGAACGGCAGCGAAAAGGTCGCCGACTTCATGACGCCAAGAGAAAACCTGGTAGTTGCGACGATTAACAATACATTGAGTGAATGCAATGATCTGATCTGGGATCATAAGCTGAATACACTGCCGATTGTCGATGAGAATGATCATCTGGCATATCTGGTATTCCGCAAGGACTATGAGTCACACAAGGAAAACCCGAACGAACTGCTCGATGGCGAGAAACGCTTCATGGTCGGTGCCGGCATCAACAGCCGTGACTATGAAGAGCGCATTCCTGCACTGGTCAAGGCCGGTGTAGACTGCCTGGTTATTGACTCCTCTGATGGCT
>JAKVJO010000078.1 GCA_022486935.1 Solobacterium sp.
CAGAGCAGCTTTTGGATTCCGTAACATAAAGAACATGATCGACATGATCATGCTCAAGTGCTCTGATATAGATGTGCAGCTTCCCTACAAAGCTATGAAATTAACCCATTCTTCCTGATGAAGCCTCAAAAAAGTAAAATAGATTCATGAAATTGAATCAGGAAAAAAACGAACTTGTGATTGAAGTGATCACGATTGGCCTCATTGTAGTCAGTCAGCTGTATTCCAATATGTATCTGCAATGTATGTCACTGCTGATGGCGGTTGTTGTATGTGTGATGGAATACCGGCATCGTGAACGCGATAAAACAGTCAGATACCTGCTGCTTGGGCTTGGCATTGCGTTTGGTGTATTGCTTGCAGTGACCATTCTGCAGATCTTTTATCCTGCTGCCTGACTGCGAATATTTGTTTCAGGCAAAACAATGTTAACTCTGGATTCTTTTGCTATAATCGAATTAGGAGATTTCAGATAACATGTATAAAAAGATCAGTTCATTCCTGCTTGGCGGGGTACTGGCGGTATCCTGCATCGGTTACGCACCAGCTTCGTCTGCAGTGCAGGCAGAAGAAACCAGCAGCACAGACGGCACAATCAGAATTCTGTTCACACATGACCTTCATGACCATATTCTTCCGTTCGAGACAGAAACCAACGGCACTGTCACCGAAATCGGCGGCTATGCATCTTTAAAGACGGCAATTGATGAATACCGTACGGATAACAGCCTGCTGCTGGATGCCGGAGACTTTTCCATGGGCACACTGTTCAACGGTATCTATACCCAGGATGCGCCGGATCTGTCCCTGCTTGGAGATATGGGATATGACGCAGTTACCCTGGGCAACCATGAGTTTGACTATGGACCGGAAGAACTGGCACAGATGCTGGAATCGGCAGACAATCCGCCGCAGCTGCTGTGCTCCAATATGGTCTTCTCGGAAGATGAAGATTCTCAGACACTGAAGAAAGCGTATGAGGATGTCGGCGGCAAGGATTACATCATCAAAGAAGTGAGCGGAGTCAAAGTCGGTATCTTCGGTATCATGGGAGAGGAATCTGTCTCAGACATCTCGAATGCCGGTTCAATTACCTTTGATGATGAGGTTGAAACTGCCAAAACAGTTGTACAGGAAATGAAGGCAGACGGGGCAGAGTTCATTGTGGCAATCAGCCACAGCGGCACCAATTCCGTCGCATCTAAATCAGAAGATGAGATCATGGCCAACTCTGTTGACGGCATTGACGTCATTGTCAGCGGCCACTCTCATACCACGCTGGAAGAACCGATCATTGATAACGGCACTGTCATTGTTTCAAGCGGCTGCTATGGAAAGTATCTGGGCGTTGTGGATATCAATATCAGCGATCACTCAGTTGCTGACTATCAGCTGGTTCCGATTACATCAGACTTTGCGGCAGATGAAACAATCAGCGCGAAAATTGATACCTATAAAGAAGATGTTCAGAAGTACTTCCTGGATGACTATGGACTGGACTTTGATGAAACGGTCACTGCCAGCAGTTTCAGTTTCGATAATGTCGATGATGATTACTTTGGATTCGGCAATCTGAATACCGCAGATCTGATTACGGATTCTTACCTCTATGCCTATCAGGAAGCCGGCGGTACAGAACAGGCGATCGGGATAGGGGCCAAGGGAATCATCCGTGATAATCTCTATGCCGGAGATATTACATTGGGCGATGTATACAACGTGGTATCCCTTGGCAAGGGGAAAGACGGACTGGTTGGATATCCGCTGGCAGTTGGATATGTGTATGGATCCGAGCTGCGTGAACTATGTGAGATTGACTGCAGCATCGGCAAGGAACTCCGTCAGGATGTACAGCTGTACTTCTCAGGCATGAAATACACCTACAGTGAATCAAGGGTGGTCCTGAACCGCGTGGAAGATGTATATATTGAGAACTCTGATGGCAGCTGGAGTGCAGTGGATGACAATCAGCTGTATCCGGTGGTGTGCAATTACTACATGGCACAGATGATGCCGGCTGTGACAGATATGAGCTACGGCCTGCTGTCGATTACCATCAAGGATTCTTCCGGCAATCCGATCAACGATCTGCAGGAAACAGTTCTCCATGATGCGGACGGGAAAGAAGTCAAAGAGTGGACCAGTCTTGTCTCTTATCTGAAGAGTCTTGGCGATACCGTTCCGGATACCTATCAAACAGCAAGGGAAGGCAAGACAGCAGAAGGATTCAATCTGCTGAAGTACTTCAGCCATACTTCCAAAGTAGGGTGGATCATCTACGGTGTGATTATTGCGCTGGTTCTGATCATTGTGCTGATTGTTCTGGGCATCCGCAAACTGCTCAGGAAGCGGAAGCTGAAGCGGCAGAAAGCACAGTCTTGAAAACAGTGAGAAGAGATCCTGAAACGGATCTTTTCTTTTGGCAATAAACCCTTACAATATCTGTATGACATTTGACGAAAATAAAGAGTTTCACTTAACTGCAGCCAACGATACGACACGTAAGCTGGCGAACATGATTGCCTGGATTGACATCGGCGTCTTTGCGTTTCTGGCAGTGATTTACACGATCCTGATGAGCAATGAAGAATCCTTCTTCACCGTCAGCTCCAACGGCTGGATCGGCTATCTGCTGGCAGTGCTGTTTTCTTTGCCTGGCGTCTATCTGCTGCTGTACATGCACAACTGGAAACTGGATATCAAAGACGGAAACATCACCAGGACCAGTGCACTGGGTGCCCACAAGGTGCTGGGAAGTGTTTCAGAGATGGCAGAATGCCATGAGCAGGATCACCAGGTATCGGTATATTCAGAGGAAGCACTGCTGTTCAGTTTCTCCTTTCTCAACGGCGGAGATACGATTGATCTGTATCAGGAACTGTTTGGGCATGCACCGCAGGTTCCACAGGCGGACAATTAAACCAGTTTAAATGTAATGTAAAAATGTATGAAACAGAATCATGAGGAGAAATGAACGCTTCCCCTCATTTATTTGTGTTCAAAAAAGGCTTAAATATGCTCAATTTAATATATTTAAAAGTATGTATTTATGTTAACAAGTAATGAAACAGGTGATTGCGGGGGTTCAAACTTTCACAATTATTTTTAACTAAACCGGTTGACAAACCAGTAAGCGCTTTCTATCATAGTGGTATCGATGCAGAGGGACAATAACCCATGCATAACAGAGAGGGAAAGAACATGAAAAAAGCATTTTCACTTGCGTTATCAGCCGTTTTAAGCGCTTCCATGTTAGTTGGCTGCGGCGGCAGCTCAACTGCAACAGCGTCCACAGCAGCAGCTTCAACCGCAACTCCGAAAGCCAGCGCAGCAGCAACTACTGCTGTAGCCAGCGGAGATGAGATTCCGGTCAACGAAGCAGCCGCAGCAGATCCGAAGATCACACTGACCATGGCAGAGGTTAACCCGATCGAGGGAACCATCGTCGGCCAGACCGATCAGAAGTTCAAGGATGAAGTTGAACGTATCTCCGGCGGATCCATCACCATCGATCTGCAGGCATCCGGCGTTCTTGGATCAGAGAACGATGTCCTCGACTCCATGCTCGCTGACCAGGGCCAGACAATCAACATCTCCCGTATTTCCGCATTTGCTCTGACGTCCTATGGTACTTCCAAGTCAAAGCTGCTCTCCATTCCTTACACATTTGAAAACCGTGATCATTATTGGAACTTCGTCAACAGCGATCTTTCACAGGAATTCCTGGATGAACCGGAAGAACTCGGACTTGGTATCCGCGGCATCTTCTTCGGTGAAGAAGGCTTCCGTCATTTCTTCACAAAGAACTCCTGCACATCCATCGATGATCTGAAGGGCATGAAGCTCCGTGTTTCCAACGACCCGATCATGACCGGCATGGTCACTGCACTTGGTGCATCCCCGACCGTTGTATCCTTCAACGAACTCTATTCCGCACTGCAGACCGGCGTTGTCGACGGTGCTGAACAGCCGATTGCAAACTATGAATCCAATGCATTCCCGGAAGTTGCTCCTTATCTGATTCTTGATGGTCATACCCTTGGCGCAATCGAAGTTGTCATCGGCGACTATGCATGGAACAAACTGACAGCCAACCAGCAGCAGGTTCTCGTTGATGCCGGCAAAGCTGCAGAAGCTTATGACAAAGAGGTCTCCCAGTCTTCTGAAGACGAAGTACTCGCAAAGCTGAAGACTGAAGGCGTTACCGTTACTGAAGTTACCGATAAGACTCCTTGGAAGGAAGCTTGCAAAGACGTTATCTCTGAGAACACTTCCGATCAGGCTGATCTGTATCAGAAGATCCTCGATCTTGCCGACTAAGTAATTCAATCTCCGTAACAATTCAATCGTAAGAATATAAGCGCAGCTGGCGAACCTACACTTAAATGAACAGCTGCGCTTATGCTTTATGAAAGACGAAGTGTCTGAAACAAAGGGGGTTTACTGACATGCCTGCTTTCTTGCAAAAACTTGATAAGCTGAAACCTGCATATGACAAGCTTTATCAACTGCTTCTGTTTATCTGCAAACTATTGCTGATCGCCGATATTGCAATTACCTGCTGGTCAGTTGCAGGACGCTATGTTCATCAGTATCTCTCATTCTGGACCGATCCGGCCTGGTCTGAGGAAATCGTATTGACGCTGATGTCCTACATGGCTGTTCTCTCGGCAGCACTAGCCATCCGCCGCAATGCGCACATCCGCATGACAGCATTCGACAACGCACTGCCTAAAAAAGCAATTAAGGTTCTGGATCTGATTTCTGATCTCGCCGTCATGGGACTGGCACTGGTCATGCTGATTGTCGGCATGAAGTATGCACTCTCCATCGGCGCCAAAGGCACCTACATCTCACTTCCAAAACTCTCCAAGTTCTGGATGTACTTCCCGATTCCGATTGCCGGGCTGTTCATGATCATCTTTGAACTGGAACGTCTCGACATGGATGTCAAAGCATTCTATATCAAGGATGAACCGAAGAAAGCGGAGGTGAAGGACTGATGGTAGTCAATGGTGCAGCAATTGCAATTCTGTTAATCACATTCTTCATCATGATCTTCCTCCGTTTCCCGATTGCCTATGCAGTCGCACTCGCTTCAATCTTCTGCCTGCTGTATATGGGCCTTCCGCTTCAGACAGTCTGCCAGCAGATGGTCAAGGGTATCAGTTCCTTCTCATTGATGGCTGTTCCGTTCTTTATCACCATGGGTGTATTGATGGGCGGCGGCGGTATTTCCGAGAAGCTGCTTGACCTCGCTGATTCACTGGTCGGCTGGATGACCGGCGGTCTGGCAATGGTCAACATCGTCGCATCTTACTTCTTCGGCGGTATTTCCGGATCTGCATCGGCTGATACTGCATCACTTGGATCCCTCGAGATCCCGATGATGGTCAGCCGCGGATATGACGCGGACTTCTCCACTGCAGTAACCATTACATCTTCTGTAGAAGGCCTGCTTGTTCCGCCTTCCCATAACATGGTCATCTATGCTACAACAGCCGGCGGCATCTCCGTTGGAGCGCTGTTCCTGGCTGGATATGTTCCAGGTGCAGTTCTTGCGATCTCCCTGATGGTCTTCTCCTACTTCATTTCCAAGAAGCGCAATTATCCAAAGGGCGATCCGTTCAGTGCCAAGCGTTTCTGGAAACAGCTGGGCAAGTCCGTCTGGGCACTTGCAGCCGTTCTGATCGTTGTCATCGGTGTTGTCTGCGGCGCATTTACCGCAACCGAGTCTGCAGCTATCGCAGTTGTTTATTCCCTGATTGTCAGTGTCTATGTCTATAAGGGACTTGACTGGAAGGGTGTATGGAAGGTACTGGAACAGTGCATCGATACTCTGTCAATCGTATTGATCCTGATCGCTACATCTTCCGTATTCGGATACTGCCTGACCACATTGCATGTACCGGCACTCGCTGCCACTGCAATCGAAGGCCTGACCAGCAACCGTATCCTGCTTGCGCTGTTACTCAACCTCATCCTGCTGGTACTTGGCATGATCATGGATATGGCGCCGATCATCCTGATCGCTACCCCGATCCTGCTTCCGATTGCCCAGTCCATTGGTATTGATGCAGTTCAGTTCGGTATCATCGTTGTCCTCAACTGCGGCATCGGTCTGCTGACTCCGCCGGTTGGAGCAGTCCTGTTCATCGGTTCGGCAATTTCCAAAGTGCCGATGGAAAAGGTTGTCAAGGCAACTCTGCCGTTCTACGTTTCCATGATTATTGCACTGATGCTCATCACCTTCTTCCCGGATATCTCCCTTGCATTGCCGAAAGCACTCATGGGCTATGTTCCGAGTACGGTATGTAACTGGTTTATTGCACCAGGCAACTGATCAGAGTTCTCTGAAATCAAAGGACGGTGTTGCAACAGGCATCGTCCTTTTCCTTTATAATAGTCATGCAGGTTAGAAAGCGCAGGTACTCCAATGTCCTATCACTATACGTATGAAAATAATGCGAAAGATATCTTCCGTCTGACTATGAACCGGATCTATCATCAGCTGAGCGGCATCATCAATATTATCTTTACAGCAGCCATGATCTGTCTTCTGATTGCCAAGTGGAATGCCGGCGGTGTGGTCATCAATGTACTGATGATTCTGGCTGTCATGATCTTCCCGGTATTTCATCCATTGCTGGTATACGGCAGATCTGCCCGTATTGTTGAAGACAGTGCCGGAGAGATAGACCTGACCATCAGTGAAGAGGGTATTCATATCGGCGCGGAAGGAAAACAGACAACTATCCAGTGGAAGCGGGTAGCGGGTCTGTACTTCGGAAAAGGCATGATTGTCATCTATCCGGATACCGCACATGGCTATGTGCTGACCGACCGGATCGTCAAAGAGGATCTGCAGCCGCTGACTGACTTCTGCAAAGAACAGTTCCGGCTGTCTCACCCGGGATCTGAAACAGCGAAGAAATAAAAGAATGGACAGCAATCTGCTGTCCATATTTTAATATCCAAGTGAATGATTGACCTGGTGCACCGGATCTTTTCCTTCCGCTGCCAGCTGGAGGTTTTCTTTGATCAGTCCCATGACTGCCTGCTGGATGCCGTTCACATAATAGCGGCCGCTGATATGCGGAGTGATATGCACCTGCGGCATAGTCCAGAGCGGATGATTCAGAGGCAGCGGTTCTGGATCAAGAACATCCAGGCATACGCCGCTGAACCAGCCCTGTCCGGTCATCTTCAGCAGTGCATCGGTATCAATGGCACTGCCTCTGCCGACATTGATCAGAATGGCAGACTGTTTCATCTTGCGCATCCGTTCTTCATTGAAGAGATGAATGGTTTCCGGCGTTTCAGGCATGGACAGCGCAACAGCGTCCATTTCACCAAGCAGATCATCGAAGTCGGAGGTCGGACGCAGTTCTTTGACATAGTCCGGCTGATCATGGACGGTGCGTCTGACGCCATAGCATTCTGCACCCAGTGCATGCATGCGCTTCAAGAACTCTGAGCCGATGGAGCCCATTCCGACTGACAGTACCTTCATTCCTCTGATCTGCTGCAGGGCGCCGTTTTCTTTCCACTGGCGTTCGCGCTGCTGGTGCATATACTGCGGCCACTGTTTGGCAACGAGGAACACACAGCCGACCATGTATTCGGCAATGAAGGGCCCATAGACGCCATAGGCATTGCTCAGCCGGATGGATTCAGGCAGATCTCTGTACATATCTGTTCCGGCACTCGGTGTCTGGATCCAGGTCAGTTTCGGTGCCTTCCGGATCTGTTCCATGGAAGGCATGCCGATGATGATCTCGGCATCGGCCAACTGTTCATCGGTGGTACTCTTACGGTCGCTGTAAGTGAAATGGTAAGCATTCATTTTTTCCAGATCACGCTGATCCTGCTCGGTGACCTGCATCATTACAAGTACATTCTGCATGTTTGAAAATCTCCTGTCTGATCATCATTCTAGCATAGGTGACAGTGCTGATTGGTGCTAGAATAAGAACAGAAAGAGCGAACGGCAAGGAGTGTTGACATATGGCAAAGATCAAAGCGTTTTTCAAAAATCTGAAATGGTCCCATGTATTGCTGGCAGTGGCATATATCCTGTTCGGACTGGCACTGCTGTTCATGGTTTCAACGATCAAGGCAAAGATTGCGGATATCATCGGAATTGTTCTGGTGATCATCGGCCTGGTTCACATTACCCAGTACTTCCTGCAGGAGATGGAAGAGTCCTACTTCGGCAATAACTTCATGGAAGGTGTGATTATGGTACTGCTTGGCATTCTCTGTATTTATCAGAATGCCCAGGTCATGGTACTGGTTCCCTATATGCTGGCAATTGCAGTCATCGGCAGCGGCGTATCCAAACTTCAGGATGCGATTGATGCCAAGCGGATGGGAGATACGCATTCCGCAATCTTCCTGATCCTGGCAGTGATTTCCATGGTTGCCGGCTGTCTGGTTATGTTCAATATCATCAGCGGTGAAGATAACATCTATATGGTGCTGGGCGGCGGCATGCTGTACAGCGGCATTACGGATCTTGCGGCAGCGATCTATCTGTCCAACCGGTATGGAAAGTTCTTGAGAGGCGAGATTCCAGCTGCCAAAGAAGAAACGAAACCGGAAGAAGCACCAAAGGCAGAAGAAGAACCTGCTCCGACTGCTGCACCGGAAACACCTGTTTTGCCTGATCCGGTAGTTCCGGAAGCTCCGATTGCCCCGGAAGAGCCGGCTGCACCAACAGAGACACCGAAGGCTGAACCGGAAGCACCTGAAGATCCTGCAGAAACAGAAAACAAATAACAGACTGGAAGAGGAATACAGATTGTGTTCCTCTTTTTCAGGTACACCCGACATGGGTGATAACTTGGTGGTGAAAGTCCACTGCGCGTATATGGCAACATGAACCAAAGCGCTAGCCGAAGGCAAGGTACAGTCCGCGAGGGCGTGCTGAAGGAAGCCGG
>JAKVJO010000079.1 GCA_022486935.1 Solobacterium sp.
GATACATCCGGATCACGGTACGACCAGCAGGTCATGGTTCCGCTTGGCTGAATGGACATTCCCGTTCCATAGGCGCCGCCCTTGACCCTGACTTCATTCCAGAGATAGCCGTAGTTCATGATCTGTCCCAGCACCTGCCAGGAGCCATCATATTCTGCATCAACAGACGCAAGATCTGCGCCATAGGCAGAGTAGGCAATCTGGGCAGGAATGCTCATGCCCTCATTGCCGGTATCCAGCAGTGGATAATGAACCAAGCACCGGTGCGCATCGCCCAGTTCAAAACTGCGGCACAGTTCTTCCATGGCAGCGTGCTGTGATGGATCGGTGTAGCTGATCGTCATCCGGGTTCTGGTAAAGAGCAGCTTCTGGTACATCTCTGTATCATTGATGAACTCCCGCATCAGCGGGCCCTCATCCTGTACCAGTGCTTTGAGATATTCGCCATAGGCATAGCCGGAAGTATATTCCCTTGCGGCCCCATCTGCAGTCAGGTGTGCAGCCACTCTGTTCAGCGCAAAGACATGGCCAAAGCCGATCATCTGCTGGCGGAAGGCTTCCAGATTCTGTTTCAGCAGCGGCCTGATCTCATCCGCATTGAAGACCGTCTGTTTCAGGATCTCCACAATCAGTTCCTTGGCCTTCATGACATTGGATTCCAGTACGCTGCAGCTGACTCCGAACAGCGGTACGCATGCATGTACATCATCCGGTGAACGCTGGATGATGGCAGAGAAGGACAGCATGCCAAGATCCCTGCGGATCAAAGAACGCAGCTGTTCCACATTGTGCTGATCCGTCGGCAGTTCTTTCAGAAGATCTGCGAACAGTCTGATTGACGGAAGATGATCACGGGTAATACCGCCCAGTGAGAAGTACAGGTTCAGATAGACAATGCCGGAGTTCTCTTTTGGATAGACCAGTGCTTCTGCCCCGCCGATCTCTGTTTCTTCTGCTATAAACTTCACCGGCTTTGGATCAACATCTGCCAGCGTCAGTTTCGGCAGTGTCGCAAGCTGTGCTTCACTGTCTTCTGATGCCTGCCACTGATCCAGCCCGGCATTCAGATCAATATACTGCTGTACCTGATCGCCCCAGCCCTGCTTTGCCTGTTTCAGTGTGTCCGCTTCTTTCACAAGACGCTGCGGGCCTACTTCAGTACTCGGGTTGGCAATGACTGCAGAAAGATGATCGTCATCGAGCAGGAAATTCTTCAGCAGTGCTTCAAAGTATCCCTCTTCTGTTTTTCTGCGCAGATCATCATAGACACTGCCGCAGTCGAGATACATTGCCGGATCCCCGCCATACAGCCAGGAGTTCTCCGCAGTCGACGCAAACATGATCCCGGCCGGTTCTTTCTTTTCCAGATACTGGAACTGCAGCTGATTCAATGAATCCAGGATCATCTCATGATCCAGGCCATGCTCTACCAGCTGCTTCGCGGTATCTTTTAGTACCTGCAGTGCCTGTTCTGCTTGTTCTTCAGAAGTATTGCGCACCATGATCACTGCCCATGGCTGCTGAATCCCATCGTACAGATCCAGCTCCACATCCTGGCCCAGCCCCTGTTCCAGAATTGCTTTCTTGAATGGTGATTCATTCGTGCCGACCAGTACGGTACTCAGTGCCTGCCAGGCAGTATTCTGTTCCACATCATCATAGGAGCTGACAATCTTGGCCAGTGCTGCCATGGTCTTGTTTTCAGGATCTTCGCCTTCGGCAATCTCATAGTCAAAGACGTGAGTTGCCGCCTTAGTCTCTTTCTGCATCGGGATGTCAAAGCAGACATCCAGTTTCTCGTAGTGGGAAAGGTATTCACTGTCAATAAACTGCAGCACCTGATCAATGTCCACCCTGCCATCCAGGAAGAATCTCGCATTGGATGGATGGTAGAACTTCTGATGGGTGGCAATGAACTGTTCATAGCTCAGTGACGGGATCTTTACCGGATCACCGCCTGATACATACTGATAGCAGTTGTCCGGAAACAGCATGCAGTTCAGTTCGTTGACCATCATTTCATCGACAGAGGAGAATGCGCCCTTCATCTCATTGAAGACTACGCCCTTGTAGGTCGGCTCTTCATCCGGTTTGTGGATTTCGTAGTGCCAGCCTTCCTGGTAGAAGATATTGGGATTGTCATAGATTGCCGGGTGGAATACCGCATCCAGGTAGACAGACATCAGATTCATGTAGTCTTTCTGATTTCTGGTAGAGATCGGATACAGGGTCTTGTCCGGATAGGTCATGGCATTCAAAAAGGTCTGCAGGGAGCTCTTCAACAGATTGACGAACGGTTCCTTGACCGGGTACTTCTTTGAACCGCAGAGTACGGAATGTTCCAGGATATGGAATACCCCGGTGTCATTCTCCGGAATGGTCTTGAAGGCAACCGAGAATGTCATGTTGTCATCATCCCGCTGCAGCCAGCACAGATGTGCCCCGGACTGGGTGTGGGTCATTTCATACAGGGTGCCATTGCAGTCCTTCATGGTCCTGATGTTGGTTACGGTAAATCCATGGATTACATCATTGGTCTTTATCATCTGATCATTTCCTTTTCTATGATGAACCGCATCTTGATCGATGCCGGCAGAGGTTCCTTCTGAACCCTTTGCCTGAATAGCATAATGATACCGCGAATCGGGAAAGAATGTCCGGATTCGGTACATACCGGCTACAAATCCCGGTTGGTATCGCGTGTGCTTTTGACAGTGATGCAATACAATTAGCGTATCAATCATCAGGGGGAAAAGCGATGTCTCATTTCAGCGTGAAAAAACCATATACCGTCATTGTCAGTATTATCCTGTGTCTCTTGCTGGGAGTTGTCTCCTTCAGCAAGATGACCACGGACCTGCTGCCGAAGATCGAGCTTCCTTATGTTGTGATCTATACCTCGTATCCCGGGGCAACCAGTGAAAAGGTAGAGAAGACCGTCACCGATGTCATTGAGTCGGCTGTCGCCACTTCTTCCGGCATCAAGAACATCACTTCCACTTCCAGCGACAGCACTTCCATGGTCGTCCTGCAGTATGAAGATGATACCAACATGGACTCCGTGCTGGTCGATCTCAACTCCAAGATCAACATGGTGAAGGGATACTTTGATTCCACAGTATCCACTCCTTATATCATTGCATTGAACCCGAACATGTTACCGGTGATGGAAGTGGCCTTCTCTTCAGCCATGTCACGCAGCGAACTGGCAGACACCATCAATAATGACATCACACCGGATCTTGAGAAGATCGACGGAACAGCCACTGTTTCTGCGGTTGGTCTGTTGGAGTCCAACGTTGAAGTCAAACTGAACCAGGACAAGATCAATGCCGTCAATGACAAGGTACTGAAGAGTGTTGATCAGACCCTCTATGATGCCCAGGTCAAGATCCGGGATGGCTACAGCCAGCTCAATGAGAAACAGCAGGAACTCGATGATGGTAAGACACAGCTCGCCGACGGCAAGATCCAGCTGTCAGAAAAGACCACTGAAACCATCAATTCCCTGGCAGATGCCTCAGCCCAGTTATCTTCTGCCCAGGCACAGCTGCAGGGCGTACTGGCACATGAGACAGATCTGACTTCTGATATTGCCGGCCTCAATGCCGAACTGCAGGGATACGCAGATGCGATTGCCAAGATCCAGCAAGGCATCGATACCCTGAATACTACAATCAATTCAATGACACAGATCCAGACAGGTCTGAGCAGTGTCGCAGATGATCTGGATATCGATACGCTTCTTGCGAGTATGCCGGATCTTCAGCCACTCGTTGATCAGCTGAGAGAAGCCGGAAACACGATCACGACTGCCGGAGAATTGAAGAGTGCACTGAATGCCTTCATTCAGGGATTGCAGGGCCAGCGTGATCAATTGAATAACAGTCTCCAACAGGCCCAGGATGCCCAGAATGCCCGCAAGCCGGAGATTGAAGAAGAACTGCGCAACAAGCAGACAGAGATGGCCGCTGCTGAAGCAGTCAAGAGCACCCTGAATGACAAGATCACGCAGCTGAATACTGCAGTGACTGAACTGGAAAAGGGAAAGCTGACCGCATCCATTGAGATTGCCGGTGCCAACAGTACACTGAGCAGTACAGAAAGTACATTGACCAGTGCACAGGCCCAGATTGATTCTGCCCGCAGTCAGCTGGATGATGCCCAGACACAGCTGAATGATTCCAAGAAAGATGCCTATGCCAAGGCAAACATCTCTTCAGAGATCACCCCGGCAATGATCTCACAGATCCTTATGGCAGAAAACTTCTCCATGCCTGCAGGTACAATCACTTCTTCTGACAATACCGATATCACCGTCCGGGTAGGCGATCAGTTCTCCAGCCTGGATGAACTGAAGGATCTGTTACTGTTCCACATCGATGCCGGCGATGTCGGTGACGTCAAACTCTGTGATGTCGCAGACATTGAGATCACAGATAACTCGGCTGATCTTTATGCCAAACTGAACGGCAATGACGGAACAATCCTGACGATCCAGAAGACCAGTACCGCAAGTACCTCGGCAGTCTGTTCCAGAGTGAACAAAGAACTGACGGCACTGCAGGAAAAGTATCCGGATGTCAAAGCGACAGTATTGTTTGATCAGGGTGTCTATATCAACATGGTCGTCAACTCCGTACTGCAGAACCTGCTGCAAGGCGGCTTGCTGGCGCTGCTGGTATTACTGCTGTTTCTGAAGGATTGGAAGCCGACGATCATCATTGGCTTCTCGATTCCGATTTCATTATTGGTAACGGTTGTGGTCATGTACTTCAGCGGCATCACCTTGAATATCATGTCACTGGGCGGCCTTGCCCTGGCGGTCGGCATGCTGGTGGATAACTCCATCGTTGTCATTGAGAATATCTACCGCCTGAGAAAAGAAGGCATGCCGCTGCTGAAGGCTGCAGTACAGGGGGCCGGTCAGGTATCCGGTGCAATCTTTGCGTCAACGTTGACGACTGTCTGTGTGTTTCTGCCGATTGTATTTGCCTCAGGCATTGCCAAGCAATTGTTTGTGGATATGGGACTGACCATCACCTTCTCATTAATCGCTTCATTGATCGTCGCATTGACCGTGGTGCCGATGCTGAGTTCGAGAATGCTGAAGAAGACCAGTGAACGCAAGACAGTCTTCCTGGATCATCTGACCGAACGCTATGGAAAACTGCTCCAGGCCACACTGAAACACAAGGTGATATTGATGCTCTGCGTAACAGCACTGTTTGCCTGGTGTGTGGTACAGCTCTTCAGCATGCCGACTTCCTTTATCCCGAGTGCGGATGCCGGACAGATGACCGTTACCTTGAGCATGAATAATGAGAAGGCAACTGCAGAAGAAACCCGCAGTACCTGTGATGAAGTAGTCTCCAGGATTTCTTCCATTGAAGACATTGAAGATATCGGCGCCATGCAGACAGGAAGCGGATCGATGCTGTCCACCGCATCCGGCACGGATACTGCAGACCTGTATCTGATCCTGAAAGACAACCGGGTCATGAGTGCAGATGACATCTCACAGCAGATCAAATCACTCACTTCAGATCTGCCATGTTCTCTTGAGATCAGTGCTTCCGTCATGGATATGTCTTCCCTTGGCGGCAGCGGTATTACCATCAACCTGCGCGGCAGTGACATGGACACCCTGTATGCCAACGCCGACGAGATCCAGTCCGCACTGAGCGATGTGGAAGGCATTGGAACACTGACCATCGGTGATTCCCGTACCACAACTGAAAAGCGGATCTCTGTACAGAAGAACAAGGCCATGGAATACGGCCTGACAGTTGCCCAGATCTACAGTGCCTTGAGCAATGATCTCAAGACCACCACTTCCAGCACAACGGTAACCATCGACAACAAAGACTACCCGGTCAAGATTGTAAATAACGAAGACCTGCAGACAGACGCATCCAGGCTGTACTCCTACACCCTCAGCGGCACCAAAGACAGCGAAAGCACTGATGTATCGCTTGGCTCCATTGCCGATATTACTGACGGCACCGGCAGCACTGCCATCAGCCATGAGAACCAGCAGCGTACCATTCCTGTCAGTATCACTCTGGCAGATGGGTACAACATCGGCCTTGTCTCCAAAGATGTGCAGGCAAAACTGGATACGATCAGCTTCAGTGACGGTGTCACCTATGATCTGACCGGTGAAAACAAGACCATCACTGATACCATGACAGAACTGGTGAAGATGATCTTACTGGCACTGTGCATGATCTACCTCATCATGGTTGCCCAGTTCCAGAGTCTTCTGTCACCGTTTATTGTCATGTTCACCATCCCGCTGGCATTCACCGGCGGTATCCTGGCACTGCTGTTAACCGGCAAAGAGCTGAGTATCATTGCAGTACTGGGCTTTCTGGTACTGGCCGGTATTGTCGTCAATAATGGCATTGTCTTCATTGATACTGTCAACCAGCTGAGAGATCAGGGCATGGAGAAACAGGAGGCACTGATCACCACCGGCAAGATGAGACTGCGGCCGATCCTGATGACTGCACTGACAACAATCCTGGGACTCTCCACCATGGCACTTGGCATTGGCCAGGGTGCAGAGATGATGGCACCGATGGCCATTGTCACGATTGGCGGCCTGTTATACGCAACCCTGATGACCCTGTTTGTTGTGCCATCCATGTATGATCTGATGCACAGAAAAGACAGAGCACATGCAGAACTCGAGGAAACAACACCCACCAGCAAATAAATCTTTCAGTTAACTGCAAGATTTCCATGTATTCAAAAAATCTTCTAGTATACTGGAAGATTTTTTGATATCGTACAAACCTACGCTATACTGATTCCGGGGTGACAAATATGATCCAGCGCACGCATGAACTTGCATTGATCGAACCATTGGTCAATCAAGATCAGATCAAGTTGATTCTCGGCATCCGAAGATGCGGAAAAACAGTATTCATGAAACAGATCCAGGATGAAGTGCGCAAGCATTCTACAAATATCATTGATCTGGATTTTGAACTGGATTCTGTATCCAGCACCATCAAAAGCGGAAGGGATCTGATTCGATATGTTAACTCCCATCGAGGCAGGGGAACATGTTATCTCTTTCTTGACGAGCCCAAAGATCCCGGCAGTTGGAACGCTTCACTTCAAACTCTGAGAAACCAGAATACATCAATCTTTATTGCATGCAGTTCAAGTTTTACCTCAGAGCAGTTAACTCATACCGTAACGATTCAGATCAGGCCATTTGTCTATCAACAGATGAAGCAGTACGCAGATCAAATGCACCAATCATTCACCATTCAGGATTATCTTCTGTTTGGCGGCTTCCCTTCGTTGATCACACTGACTGACAGCAGAACAAAGTATCAATATCTGCAGGATCTGTTCAGTACCATTATTCTCAATGAGATTCTCATGAAACACCCGGTCCAGAAACCTGCACTGTTTTTGAAAACAGCCAACAAACTCCTGCAGTCAAACTGTCAGCTGCTCAGTGCAAGCAGTATTGCAGAACAGCTGAACAGTCATGAAGCTTCCTGTTCCATCACGACTGTCCAGACATATATCCGGTATCTCAAAGAAGCGTTTATCATCAGTTCCATTGATCAGTATGACGCGAAGATCAAACGCAATCTTCTGTATTATGAGAAACTCTATGATACTGATGTTGGATTCAATACCATGCTGAGACAGAACAGGGATATGGACCTCACCCACAATTTTGAGAACGCAATATATAACGAACTGCTGTTCAAAGGATACAGCCTCATTGTATTCCGCTATGGCGACTATGAAATTGATTTCCTCGCCAGCAAGAATCACGTTGACTACCTGATTCAGGCCGCATACAGCATTGCTGAAAACAGCACACGGGAAAGAGAATTCAGACCGTTTGATCTGACCGACAATTCCATGCGCAAAATCATGATCTCAAATGATGACTTTGACCTCTCAACCGGTACTGTAAAACATATCAAGTCCAAGGACTTCCTGGAACTTGACGATCTGAACGATGCGTTCTGATCTTCCAGACAAAAAGCCTTCCGCTGAAGAATGAGTTCCATTCAACAGCAGAAGGCTCTTGTTTATCTGGTGTTATGCAGCAGTCGGTTCGAACTGGGAGTTGTAGAGGTCCGCATAGAATCCCTTCTTCTCCAGCAGCTGTTCGTGTGTGCCGCTCTCAATAATATCGCCGTTATTCAATACCAGGATGCAGTCCGCATTGCGGATGGTAGATAACCGGTGGGCAATGACGAAGCTTGTTCTGCCCTCAGTCAGTTTATCCATCGCCTGCTGTACTTTCTGCTCGGTTCTGGTATCAACAGATGAAGTAGCTTCATCGAGGATCAGCAGCGGAGAGTTGGCCAGCATAGCTCTTGCAATCGTGATCAGCTGACGCTGTCCGGCAGAGATACTTGCGTTCTCATTCAGCACGGTATCATAGCCATGAGGCAGCTGTTTGACAAAGTCTGTCAGACCGCAGATCTCGCAGCATTCATCCAGCATTTCCTGAGTGATATCGGTATTGTTGTATACCAGGTTCTCACGCAGTGTTCCTTCAAACATCCAGGTATCCTGCAGCACCATGCCGAATAATGCATGTACGTTTTCACGTTTGAGATCTTTCGTGCTGATACCGTCAATCTTGATCGATCCGGCATTGATTTCATAGAAGCGCATCAGCAGGTTGACCAGTGAGGTCTTGCCGGCACCGGTAGGACCGACGATGGCAATCTTCTGACCAGGTTTCACATGTTCAGAGAAGTCATGGATAATTGCACGGTCTGCATCATATCCGAACTTCACGTGTTCGAAGTCAACCTGTCCCTCAATCTTATCGAGATGTTCGGTCTTTGCGGATTCATCTTCCATCTCCGGTTCGCCGAGGAATTCAAAT
>JAKVJO010000080.1 GCA_022486935.1 Solobacterium sp.
TCCTCGCGGACTGTACCTTGCCTTCGGCTAGCGCTTTGGTTCATGTTGCCATATACGCGCAGTGGACTTTCACCACCAAGTTATCACCCATGTCGGGTGTACCTAGACGCATACAGGCACATCCCTCAACAAGAAGGATGTGCCTGTATTTCATATTCGCTGATTTGTGTTTGTGTTATTTCAGATACAGTTCCATCGGATAAGTCGGATACTGGATCATCTCTACATCAGCCATGGTTACCAGTCCTGGCTTTGCATTGAGGATGGTCGGGATGCGGTTGACGATCGTTGCACAGGTGTGTTCAACCGTGGCCGGCTTGACAACATGGAACTCGGTATCCGGTTCGCCGGTAATCTTCCAGTCGCACATGTCACCGTCATCCGGTCCATACACCTTGCCGATGCACTGTGTCTCAATGATCGGTCCCTGGAATGTTTCCGTGGTCACAACCGCTGCCATGCCGATGCAGTTGCCCTTCTTGATTGTCGTATTCATGGTCGAGGAGAACAGATCGGAATCATGGAAATAAGGAACGCACTTCTGGGTATTGCGCTTGACGGTCCAGCCCATTCTTGCGGCCAGTGCTTCGTTGGAGTTCCATACATAGGAAGGCAGTACATCTTTCGGATCCGGATGGGCAATGGTCGCCTCAAACTCTTCCGGTGTCAGGTTGACGCCATGTGCCTTGGCCAGTGCCAGGCCATACTCTTCAACGTTGTAGCTGACTGCCCCTTCAATCTTGTCGATGCGGTGGCAGCTTCCGGCAGCCATGGCAACCATGTTGACCCAGAACGTATCTTCCATGCCCGAGCCGTAGAATGTGCAGTTGTGTGCTTTGGCTGTGACATCCAGAATGTTGGCACGTACCGGATCAGTGGTCCAGCAGTACGTTGTCTCTTCACAGGTAGTGACGACACTGATGCCGCGTTCCAGACACTTCATGTAGTGCGGGAAGCAGTCCTTCACCAGGCTGAACAGTGTCACGACTGCAATGTCCGGTTTTGTATTGTCCAGTACTTCATCAGCCTTGTCACTGATCAGCACACCGGTCTTGACTCCAAGGCCTGCATAATCACCGACATCCAGTCCGACTACTGCCGGGTTGGTATCAATGGCACCGACAATCTGACAGCCTGTTTCATACAGGTAACGCAGTGTATACTTGCTCATCTTTCCGCAGCCATACTGTACTACTTTGATCTTACTCATTTTGAGTCCTCCTTCTGACTAGTGATTTTGTTCACTATCTTCTATATCCAGAATAAGGTCTCATGCAGGATGAGAGTCAACACTCATTTTGTGAATGTTACCGGCACCTGCAGACGCAGGAACATGGAACGCTGATTGCGGTCAAATACATCAAACTCCATCAGTACTTCACACAGGTAGTCACCGGCGGTCTGATACTGGTTCTTCCGGCAGAATTCCAGCAGCTTCTGTGCATACTCCTTTTCCTGGTCAAAGCTGTCTGCGTAGATACAGGCATACATCCCATCTTCAATGGTGTGCACTGACTCCGGCTTTGGGAAATGCCGATCGACAAACACAAACATCGTATCCGAGAAGAACTGCTGCTGTTCAAAGTTTTCCTGTTTCAGAATTGTTCCGGCATTGCAGTAGTAGATCTCAGGCAGATGATTGCTGATGAGATCATTCTTCAATTGCTTGAGGATCATCTCATAGGTATCAATATCATGCTCATAGAAGTTAATGCCGGTATGAATCGCATAAATCCGCCTTCGTGGGATATATTCCAGTGTCAGTGTTCCCGGTTTGGGAGACTTGCGGTAGCGTTCAATGGAATCAATGGTCCGGGTGATTGCTTCCTTCTGGATATTGAGATCTTCGATCTTTTGCTGCACCGCTTCCTGCTTGGTGACCAGTACGGATTCAATCTGCGTCACATCTTCCCGATCCAGAATCGCCTTGATCTCTTTCAGTTCCATGCCAAGTTCTTTCATGTACTGAATCATGTCCAGTCTGGCATTCTGCTTGATGTCATAGTACCGGTAGCCGGTCATCTCATCTACATGTGCCGGGATCAGCAGTTCCATCCGGTCATACAGCCTTAACGCAGGCACTGTCGTATGATTGATTTTTGCCATTTCGCCAATGCTGAGATAGTCATTTGTTTTCATCTGAGACCTCCCCTTGTTTGATTTGTGCAATTATTCACACATATTCTAACAAAAAAGTCTCATCCTGTTTGAGACTTTTGAAAAGAGATATCTGCTTTGCACAGATATCCCAGTTATCGAATCATGTTCTGCAGTGTCAGATACAAGAGATCCGGATCCACCGGCTTGCAGAGATGTGCGTTCATGCCGGCTTCCTTTGACTTCTCACGGTCTTCTTCGTAGGCATTGGCTGTCATGGCAATCATCGGCACTGTTTTGGCGTCTTCACGATCCAGCTGACGGATCTTGCTTGCTGCCTCAAGTCCATCCATGACCGGCATGCGGATGTCCATGAGAATTGCATCAAACAGATGCACAGGAGAGCTTTGGAATGCCTCCAGTGCTTTCTTGCCATCAATGGCCGGAGTCACTATGATCCCCTGCTTTTCCAGCAATGTTTCAGCAATCTTCATGTTGATGGTATTATCTTCCGCCAGCAGCACATGCCTTCCCTTCAGATCGAACTCTATCGGCTTTGATTCAGGCTGTATTGCCATTCCGTCTTCATGGAAGTTGCGGTAGTGATACGGGAATGTGATGGTGAACGTTGATCCTTTGCCAAGTTCACTTTCAACGGTAATGTCGCCGCCCATGATTTTCGCAATATTGCGGGACAGTGCAAGTCCAAGTCCGGTGCCCGGCACCTGACTGTTGGCAGCGGTACGTTCCAGGGCAAACGGCGTAAAAAATCTTCTTGAGAAATTCCGGGCTCATTCCGCAGCCGCTGTCCTTGATGATGATCTGATCTGTAGCCGTCTCGTGTTCCCGGTCGAACACAACATTCCTGAACTGCATCGATACAGTTCCGCCTTCCGGCGTAAACTTGCAGGCATTGTTCAGCAGGTTCATCAGCATCTGCTGGGTCTTCAGCGGATCCACTTCATACTGGAAGTCCCGCTTCTTACGGATCAGTTCGTTATAGACAAAATTGATATGCTTGGCCTTCATGGAAGGAATGATCATATCAAGACATGGCACAAGTACATCTGCCGGGCATACCCACTGCCGGTTCAGGGTAAATTTGCCGCTGTCGATCCTGCTCATATCGAGGATATCGTTGATCAGGCTGAGCAGGTATCTTGAAGACTCTTCAATCTGATGCAGGTAGTCTTCTGCTTTGAGGTTATCTCTGCACTCATCTTTGGCCAGTGCAGTCATTCCGATAATTGCATTCATCGGCGTGCGGATCTCATGACTCATATTGGCAAGGAAGTCAGACTTGGCTTCATTGATTTTGTTTGCCACTTCCAGATCATTCTGGATGTCTGTCAGCCGCTTCTGCTCTGTGATATCAATGTAGCAGAGATAGGCAAGCACAGATCCATCCGGCTGGGCAATGCTGTGGCCGTTGACGGAGCACCAGACATAGCGATTCTGTTCCTTGTTCAGATTCCGGTACTCGTACTGGATATCCGCATCCGGCCTGGACAGCACTTCATATGCATGCCTGACCAGTTCCATATCATCCGGATGAGTATAGGTATAGATATCTTTGCCGGTAATTCCGATTGCATTTTCACGCCTGACTCCAAGCATCCGGCATATTGCCGGGTTGGCATCCCAAATTGTGATCACTCCATCTTTGATATGAAAGACAGATATCCCGGTCGGTACATAGTTCACAATATCCTTCAGCATGGCTTCGGTATGATGCTGGGTTGTAATGTCCATCGTGACAGAAAGAATCAGATAAGAATCCTTCTCTGCCTGGGGCAGACAGGTGAAGCGCCTGCTCAGCCAGAGTACCGTGCCATCCGGTCTTGTAAACGGGTATTCCACAATCTGAGGAGCCCGATGTTCTCTGGCCACCTGAAACATATCATGAATCTGGTTTCTGGTATCACCGGAGATTGCCTGTCCTACAAACCCCTGCGGATCTTTGTTGAACTGTTCCCTCGTGCAGCCGGCCATCTCAAGGAATGAATCATTGGCATATTCCAGTGCAAACTCATTTTCACTTGCCCGGATAATGGAGATACTGCAGCCGATCTGATTAGATACCATGGAAAGATGATCTTCCAGTGTCTTCTCATGGCTGATATCCACAAAACTTGCGAAGGAATAAGGCTCACCATGAAAATCCACAACTGAGATATTCAGTTTGATCCAGACAATGTGGCCCTTCTTATTCACCATCCGGTATTCTGTCATAACCGGTTTCGAGCCAACCTTCAGCTGGCCGATCCCTCTTACCTTTTCCAGATCATCCGGGTAGATCATTGCAGTGATCGGATCACCGGCAATCCTCAGATACTCTTCATGGGAATAGCCCGTCATTTCATAAAACGCACGGTTTAAAAAAGATGCACGGATATCCGTCAGCGGAAAAATACCAATTCCGCATGGCGCATGGTCCAGCATTTCTTCCAGTTGATGAACTTCATCACTAATCATAATTGCCCCACATGAATGATTGATTTCAAATCAAATAGACAGTCAGTCATTGCTGTTCTGTATCGATAACTTGATTATATCGCCTGACAGTTCAAATAAGCGTGCTTTCACGCATATATCGGCCTGTTCACGGTATTTCAGCAGAATTACGCCTCTTTTTCGGGGCAGAAAAATACCTCTTCCGATTTGATACGCGGCATGGTATCCTAATGAAGCAGACGGGGTTTTAGCTCAGCTGGGAGAGCGCTTCCATGGCATGGAAGAGGTCAGGGGTTCGAGCCCCCTAAGCTCCACCACCCAAACTACAACCGGCTCTTTGTAAGGGCCGGTTTTGTTGTATGCTGGCAATCGTGTCTGCAGTGATGATCATTGATCAGGCTGTTTTTTTCTCACTCAGTTCTGTCATGCACCAGAAACACCGTTCGTTATCCACTTTCATCATGGTGCTGGCACAGGGAATCAGTGCTCCATCTTTGACGATGTGGAACTCCGTCGTCGGAAACTCTTTCTTCTCAAATGCCTGATTGCGGTATTCCTCAGTATACATCTTCAGCAGTTCTGCCCGTTCTTCTTCACAGACATGTTCTTCAATCCATCTGGTGCCGGTAGCGATCGAATCATTGCGGCAGACCACATCGCTGTCTTCTTTGCCCTCCGTTTTGAATATCTGGAATGCGTCTCTGGCAAAGTCGAGCATCAGCACGACAGAATACATGGATGAAAGCATCTCAATGATCTTGTCCAGATCCGGTAAGATGCGGTCGGTAATATCACTGAAAATGATCTGGATCGAATCCGTATCATCTGCGTACTTTACTTTCTGAAACAGCGTGCTGACCCAGCGTACACTGCCATCCTGTTTGACCATTCTGTTCTCACAGGTGAATCTTTCGCTGTAATCTGCGTCTCTTGCCTGTTCAGCAGTTTTCACAAACAGCGGAATATCAGTCGGATAGATGTCAGCCATCCGCGGATCACCATTGTCATGCTGAGGGTAATCCTCACGGCGCCTGTATCCCATCATCTTCCATGCGGTATCGTTGTATTCCAGCAATGTTCCATGGTAGAAGTTTTCATGATTGATGCTGAACTGGAAGATACCGCAGGGAACACTGTTCATCACTGCTGACAGATGTTCATTCAAACGCCTGTTCTGCTGTTGAAGATGTACCTGCTGGGTGATGTTATCCATTGCCATGTAAAAGACATACCGGGATGCGTTTCTTGCCAGACATCTGAGATTGATTGAGGTATAGATCTTTTCTTCTCCCGGCTTGAACGGCAGTGAGCAGAGTTCGCATCTGGTTTCCTGTTCTGTTTCAATTGCTGTACGGATCGTATTGATAAACTTCTCTTGATTCTCCGCATCGAAGCGATCAAGCAGATGGGTCTGCACCTTGCTGTATTCTTCCATGGTCGTGCCAAGCAGTTCGATAAAGCGGTCATTGACACGCAGTGCTTCAATAT